>ASPJ01000004.1 GCA_000405805.1 Fidelibacterota bacterium SCGC AAA003-L08 | reverse complement strand
CAGTTGAAGTTGCTGAGGAGCCATCTGAAGAATCAGTTGAAGTTGCTGAGGAGCCATCTGAAGAATCAGTTGAAGTTGCTGAGGAGCCATCTGAAGAATCAGTTGAAGTTGCTGAGGAGCCATCTAAAGAATCAGTTGAAGTTGCTGAGGAGCCAACTGAAGATATTAAAGTTTTAAATTATCTTGATTCATCTATTATAGATGATATTCAGGTTTTAGTTGAAGAGAAGAAGCAGGAATCTAGCTCTGATGATAGTTCAGACATTGAGCCAGAAATTCAAAAATTTTTAGATTCAATTCCAGATGTTAAAGAACATGAAGTAATACAAGGTACAGTAGTTAGTTTTACTGATAGAGAAGTATTAGTTGATATAGGTTTTAAATCTGAAGGAATTGTTCCTCGTTCTGAATTTTTAAATGAAGTGCCAGAAACAGGGGAAGAAATTGATGTCTATTTAGTAAGATTAGAGGATAAAAGGGGTAATATTATTTTATCCAAAGAGAAAGCTGACTTTGAGAAAAGATGGGGACAAATTAAAAAAGCATTTGATGATGATGAAATAATTTCAGGAACTATAATCAGAAGAATAAAAGGTGGAATGATTGTAGACTTGGGTATAGTGCAAGCTTTCTTACCAGGTTCTCAAATAGATATAAAGCCAATAACAAATTTTGATGAGCTCGTAGGATCAGAAAGTGAATTTAAAATTGTTAAATTCAATGAGATGAGACAGAATGTTGTTTTATCTAGAAAAGCAATATTAAATAATACTCTAATGGAACAGAGACAACAGGTATTATCTGAATTAAATGTTGGGATGGTATTGGAAGGTATAGTGAAAAACATTACTGATTTTGGAGCATTTATTGATTTAGGGGGAATCGATGGATTGTTGCATATAACAGATATAACATGGGGGAGGATTAATCATCCTAGTGATAAATTGTCAATTGGAGAAACAGTTTCTGTTAAAGTCATTGATTTTGATGTTGAGAAAGTAAGAGTTTCTCTTGGAATGAAACAGTTAACAGCTGAACCATGGGAGACAATTGACACGAAGTATCCTGTTGATAAGATTGTTAAAGGTAAAGTTGTTAATATGATGAACTATGGTGCTTTTGTAGAACTAGAAGAGGGAGTTGAAGGCTTAATTCATGTCTCTGAAATGTCATGGGTAAGACATATAAAACACCCCTCTGATATATTTAGTCTTGGGGATAAAGTTGAAGCAAAGATATTAAACATAGACCAAAAGGATAAAAAAATATCTTTAGGAATTAAGCAGCTTCAAGAAAACCCATGGGATGAAATTGAATCAAAATATACTATAGGTGATAAATATAAAGGAAATGTCAAGAACTTAACTCAGTTTGGTGCTTTTGTAGAGCTCGAAGAAGGAATTGAGGGACTTATCCATATTAATGATATGTCATGGACACAGGTCATCAAGCATCCCAAACAATTACTGAAAAAAAATGATCAAATAGAAGTTAAAGTTTTAGAGATTTCTAAAGAAGATAGAAAACTATCTTTAGGTATTAAACAGTTAGAAGATAATCCTTGGGGCGTAATAGCCAAAAAATATCCCTCTAATCATAAAATGAATTGTGAAACTGTAAAGATATTAGAAAAAGGTATTATTTTTATAGTTGATAATAATCTTGAAGGAATTGTCCCAATGAGAAATATTTCAGAGGATATTCGAGAAAATATTAAAAATGAGATTTTAGTTGGGAATAAATATGATGTAACTGTTCAGAAAGTAGATTTGGAACATAGAAAAATCATATTAATTATTGATGAATTTAAAGCTGAGGATACAAATTCGTCATTAAATGTGAGTAATAAAAAATCTTCGGCTCTAGATAAGATAGAAGTCCCTCAAGATATAATAGATAAGATAAAAGAAAACAGTAAAGAAGAAAATAAAGAAGACTAAGACTAGTTTTTAATTCTCTATATACTGATAGTATTATATACTATATAATTTAAACATTCATTTATCGTATAAGATGAATATACTTGGCATAGAAACATCCTGTGATGAAACTTCTGCAGCAATTATAAAAGATGGATTATTGCTGTCTAATGTTGTTTATTCTCAAAAGATTCATGTTAAATATGGAGGAGTTGTCCCTGAATATGCATCTAGAGAGCATGAAAAAAATCTTCTTAATACAATTACTGAAGCTCTTAAAATAGCTAAAATAGACTTAAATAATTTAGATGCAATTGCAGTTACATATGGACCAGGATTACTAGGTTCTTTATTGGTTGGGCTAAATATGGCAAAAGGTATCTCTATTGGATTAAATATACCTTTTATTGGTATAAATCATATGGAAGGGCACCTTTTTGCTAACCTTATAGGCAAGAATAAGCTTAAGCATCCATATATATGTTTACTGGTATCAGGGGGGCATACTCAAATATGGAATGTTAATGACACTGATTATAAATTAATTTCAGATTCTATAGATGATGCAGCAGGAGAAGCCTTCGATAAGGGGGCAAAAATTTTAGGCTTAAAATATCCCGGAGGACCAGAAATTGAAAAATTAGCATGTGATGGAAATCCTGAGAAATATAAATTCCCCAGACCAAATGTAAAAAATTGTAAATATAGTTTTTCATTTAGTGGTTTAAAAACTTCATTATTATATAAAAGTAAAGATATGTCTAGTAAAGAGATTAATGATTCAATGGCAGATTTATGTGCAAGTTATCAAGAAGCCATAATTGATACATTAATTATTAAGCTTGATTTAGTTATCTGTGAACAAAAAATATACAATATTTCCATTGCTGGTGGAGTTGCTGCTAATAATAGGTTTAGATTTAAAACTAATTTACTAGTAAATAAATATCCAGATTTAATAGTTACATTTCCTGAAGTTAAATTATGCACTGATAATGCAGCAATGATTGCTGCAGCAGGATATCATAAAATTCTAGATAAACAAGCCTCTGACTATGATTTAAAAGCTGATCCAAATTTATCATTAGATCACAATAGGTTTTAAGCTTTGAATTTTCAACTACTAGGATTATCATTCCCTGCCATTCTATTATTTAGTATTTTTTTATTTTTAATCATTAGATATTTTTTTTTATTAAATAGAAATGATATTAAATCTAAAAAAATAATATTTACATGTCGATTAACAACTCTTATTTTATTATTATTATTAATTATGAATCCATCATTTGAATGGAATGAAATAAGTAGTTCTAAATCTGATTTAAATATTTATTTAGATAATTCAAAAAGTATGCCTTTAATAGGTGAAAATATTGATTTTAATAATAAGATTAAAGAAATAATGGATTGGGCTAAATCAAATAATATTCATGCCAATATGTATTTGTTTGGAGATTCTATTAGAGAATATAACTTTAGTAATCGTTTAAATTTTACAGATAAAAATTCATCATTAGATAATATATCAAAGAATATAATGTTTGATAAAAATTCAACTCATTTAATTATTACAGATGGACAAATAAACAAAGGTCAATCAATGGATGATATTATTATAAATAATGATAATATGTTTATCTCAGGAATTGGCAGACAATTGAATGAAGATGATTGCCATGTAGAATCAATAAATACTAAATATTCAGATTTAAATCTAATTGATGTGATTGTTACTATTTCTTGCGATATTACTAATGATACTAGGGCTGCCATCAACCTTGTTTTGTCGGATTATCATAATGAAAATATTTTTTCAAATAATATTATATACTTGAAAGATGATGGTTTTTTAGATGTCGTATTTAAAGATTTAAATAGCAATCTATTTAATTCAGTTGGTCAAGCTATCTTAACTACTGATTTTCAGGAATCTAACATTAATAATAATAATAAATATTTTAGAGTTAAAGATAGAGAAAATATTCAAGAGATTTTATTGTTAACTGGAACTGTATCAAACAATACACGCTTCTTAAAAGAGTTGTTAAATTATAAATTCCCTAATTTAGATATTAATCATCATATTTATAATCAACAACTAAATTATAATGAATTAAATAATTATTCATTAATTATGCTTGATAACTTTCCGTCAAAAAATAAAGAGGTTGAAAATTTTAAATATATTGTGAATAATTTCTCTAATATTCCTATTATATACTTTGAAGGCCCTGGACTATCTCTGAATATTGGCAAACATATTGCAGGATTATTAAATATTGATTTATCTCTAAATGATCATAAGAATAGAGAATTATTGGTTTATGGTAATAATGTTGTTTTCAGGAATATAGACTTTGATAGGTTTTCTCCATCAAAAAAAAATATCTTATGGACAACGAATAATAGTTTTATTAATCCTATATCCTATTTCAATAATAATTCTAGAATAAAGAGCATATCAGCGATTAAGAATACAGATAAATTTTCAGGGGTATTTATTCCGAATCTTGCAAGTATGAATTTAATTGAAAAAAATACTTATAATTCTGAAAACTTGATTAATTATATATCTCAAATTATATTATATGAATATGAGTCACTTGCTAGTTTTATAAACTTTAATATTAATAAAATAGAACATCCTAAAAATAATATTATCTCTACTACTCTTAATATAGATGAGAGAATAATTGATATGAATATATATATGATTAAGAATGATTTAGATAATGAACTATTAGATACAATGATATTGGATAATGTAACAGGAGAATATGCTCATGATTTTACTATAGATAAAACCGGATTTTATAGTATTCAATTTGTAGCAGAAGATGATTATTCTCAATATCAAAGCAATAAAGAATATCTTGTTGTAAATGATTTTGATATAGAATCTCAATTTTTATATCAAAATCAAAAATCTATAGCTAATTTCAAGGATAACAATAAGGCAATTTATCTTAATTTTAAAAATTTAAGTTCAGATTTAGATAAAATTACAGTAAATAGAATCCTTAATAAGGAAAAGAAGTATATTAATTCTTTATCTAGCCAGTATTATTGGGTAATTTTAATATTGCTATTAACAGTAGAATGGTATTTAAGGAAGAAAAGTAAATTATTATGATGAATATTTTAGTAACAGGTGGATTCGGGTTTATAGGTACTAATTTTATTTTAAAATTTATTAATAATAAAAATATTAATATACTTAATTATGATAGTTTGACTTATGCTGGAAACAAAAATAACTTAACTTCAATTGACCATTATAGCAATTATAACTATATAATAGCAGACGTATGTGATAGAAAGTTAGTAAATAGAACAATAGTAAAATTCAAACCAGACATTATAGTCCATTTCGCGGCAGAATCACATGTTGATAGATCTATAGAAGATCCGTTTCAATTCATAAATACTAATATTATGGGTACCTCAGTGCTATTAAATGAATCACTTGCATATTATAATACTCTAAATGATGAGGCTAAAAAAAGATTTAAGTTTATTCATATTTCTACTGATGAAGTTTATGGCAGCACCCGAGGGGAATCATTTACAGAAGATTCGAATTTCTCTCCAAATTCCCCATATTCAGCAAGCAAAGCTAGTGCAGAACATCTTGTTAATGCATGGAATAGAACTTTCAAACTACCTGTTAATATAGTTAATTGCACGAATAATTATGGACCATTTCAATATCCTGAAAAATTAATTCCATTAACAATTATAAATTGTATGCTGAATAAACCGATACCTATTTATGGTAAAGGAGATAATATTAGAGACTGGATACATGTAGAGGACCACTGTGATGCAATTTATAATATAATTATAAATTCTATAATAGGTGAAAAATACAATGTAGGCGGTGAATCTGAATTTAAAAATATTGATATAGTAACAACTATATGTTCTTTAGTAGATAAATACCATCCATCAGATTCAGCGCAAACTTATTCTAAATTAATAACTTTTGTAGATGATAGACCAGGCCATGATTTCAGATATTCATTAAATATAGAAAAAATTAAGAATACATTGAATTGGTTGCCTAAAAAAAATATTCATGATGGTTTAGACTCTACGGTTAAATGGTATGTTGATAATAAAAAATGGTGGATGAATTTAATAAAATCTAAAGAGAGTGTCTTATGAAAGGGATTATCCTAGCCGCAGGAAAGGGCACCAGATTACATCCTATGACGACAATAGTTTCAAAACAGTTATTGCCTGTCTACGACAAGCCTATGATTTACTATCCCTTATCTACATTAATGCTATTGGGTATTACTGACGTACTTATTATCACTACAGAAAAGGATAACAACATGTTTAAGTCTCTTCTTGGTGATGGATTAGAAATAGGTATAGATATTAAATATAAAATCCAGGAGGATGCTAATGGTATAGCAGAGGCTTTTATAATTGCTGAAGAATTTATTAATAATGAGCCTATTACATTGATATTAGGCGATAATTTATTTTATGGTCATGGCTATCTTGACTTTTTAAGAAATAAAATTAATGATATTGAGGGTGCTATTATTTTTGGTTACTGGGTTAAAAATGCTCAAGCGTATGGAGTAGTTGAATTCGATAAGGATAATAGAGCAATTAGTCTTGAAGAAAAACCAGTTATTCCAAAATCTAATTACGCAGTTCCAGGTTTATATATATATGATAATCAAGTTGTCGCTTTATCTAAAACACTTAAACCATCTAAAAGAGGTGAATTGGAAATCACTGATTTAAATAATTTATATTTAAATAAAAACTCATTGCATGTTGAGGTTTTAAGCAGAGGTGTTGCATGGTTAGATACTGGAACTCAGAAAAGTTTAATTGAAGCAGGAAAATTTATTGAAACAATTGAGTCTAGACAAGGTTTAAAAGTAGGATGTATAGAGGAGATCGCATACCAATTAGAATTAATTAAGAAGAGTCAATTGGAACAGATTATTAAAAAAATGCCCGAGAATGATTATAAAGATTACCTAAAGAGCTTATTATAATGGATATTCATACATCAAATATCCAGAATTTAGTTATTATAGAATCTGAAAAATTTAAAGATGATAGGGGCTGGTTTCAAGAATCATATAATTATAATGAGTTTAATAAATTGGGAATTAATGGTGAGTTTGTCCAAGATAATTTAGTTTATTCAAAGATTAATGTACTAAGAGGACTTCATTTTCAAAAAAATGATAGTCAGGGTAAACTAATAAGTTGCATCAAAGGCAAAATTTTTGATGTAGCCGTAGATTTAAGACCAGAATCAGATACTTATAAAAATTGGGTAGGGTATTCCTTGTCTGAAAATGATAGTAGATTTATTTATATACCAGAAGGTTTTGCCCATGGATATTCAGTGGAATCAAATGAGGCTTTAGTTCACTATAAATGCACTAGGCATTATAACTCTGATAGTGAAATAGGAATAATATGGAATGATCCTGATATTAATATCTCTTGGCCAAAAGATAATTATATTTTATCAGATAAAGACAAAAACAATATTCGCTTTAAGGAGTTAGCTATATGAGTTTGAAATTTATCTTTTTCTTCTTCTGTGTTTATTTAAATGCCCAATCTGCTTTATCTGTATCGCAGATTAGTCAAGGCAATCCTTCTCAGTCAAAACTGAACCAATTTTCACTTTACAAGAATGTTAAACAGAAAGAAATTATTTCTGAGGCTATTGATCCAAAAGAATTCATTGTAGGGCCAGGTGATATTTTTATGGTTGATATTGTGACATCTAATTTAGTTGCTCAATTTGAATTAATTATATCTGTTACAGGTGATTTAATTATACCTATGGTAGATAAAATAAATATAAATGGTCAATCTTTAGATAAGGCTATCAGTACAATTAAAAAATCATTTAAAGAACAGTATAGTGATGCTCAATTATCAATAGTCTTAAAAGATGCAGGCCATTATAATATATACATAAAACATCCTTATGGAATGAATGATGAGTATAAAGTCAATTCATTTATGAGGATTTCGGATGTCTTTGAAATAATTTCCAAGAGTTTAATTAACAATAAATATGACATATCAAATATTTCTAATCGAAATATTAAAGTAAAAAATAAAAGTGGAGAAGAATATTTTGACTTGCAAAGTTTTTATACAGATGGGAACTATTCTAATAATCCATATATTAATAGAGGAGATAGAATTGAGTTTTTTTTAACAAATAGTTCAATTGAAATATGGGGAGGGATAGCTAAACCTGGCAAATATAATCTTTTAGAAAATGAATCCTTAGCAAATTTAATTAACTTAGCAGGTGGATTTTTAGAAACGGCTTACAAGGATACCATTATTATAACGAGAGTAAATAATAATAGAGAACATATTGAAATTGATTTTGAAAAACAAAACGATTTCATCATCATTGATAAAGATATTATAAATATTAAAGATAAGAATCGGAATTTATATAAGGAAGTTGCTTTTATTAGTGGTGAAATTCTTTTTCCTGGATTTTATAATATTGATAACTCTATAACGTCAATAGAAGAATTAATTAATTTAGCTGGAGGTTTTACCGAATCAGCAAATCAGAATCTTGTTATGATTGAAGGTAGAAATATTTCTCAGCTTAATATTGCAAATATCGAAAATAAGCCCCAGGAATATTTAACTGAATCTGATATATCATGGGTTGATGTGGGTATGAATCATTATATTAATAATAGAAGTATTATTAATAGTGATGAGTTTTCTAATTATAAATTGGCTAATGGTGATAAAATTAATATCTTATCTGAAATTAATTTTATTGAAATTATAGGAGCTGTTAATAAACCGGGGAAATACCCATATTATAAAAATTATACCGCTTCAGAATATATAAGGCTTGCTGGAGGGAAGAAAAAAAATTCTTTAAAAAATAATTATATTATAGAACAAGGCAGTATTGTTAAAAGAATAATTGAGTCAAATCAAACTATTAATGGTGGTGATATTATTTTTGTTCCATATGATTTAGAAGTTAATAAATGGACTCGTTTCAAAGATTGGATGACTGTAATAGGTCAAATAGCAGCATTTATTGTATTAGTCCAAAACATTGGGATGGGGTCTTAGATGAATAATTCTATTCTATATACTGTTCATGATATTTATTTACTAATAAGAAAAAATTTAGGATTTGTTATAAAATTTTCAATTGGATTTCTTTTTTTAGGTATTATTTACACTCTTTTTGCAACGAAATATTATGAATCTTATATTTCAATTAATCCACAGGATCATAAATCTCAAAGTTCGAATAGTTTTCAGGCTCTATCAAGTATGATGGGTTTTGGGGAAAATCAATATTCAAATTCTTCATTTCATATTCCAGATGTTATAAACAGTCGAAAATTAAAATTAAATATAGTTAATAAAAAGTGGAAAACTCTAGTATTTAAAGATAGTGTCAATTTAATAGAGTATTGGAACATTGAAGGAAAACATAATAATAAATTAAATATCAACCCGAGGCGATTTGCAGAGGAAGATGCTATTGTGAGATTAAAAAATAATTTATATGTATTTGAAGAAGAATCTGGTTTAATTAAAATTAGAGTTTTAATGGAAGAGCCTAAATTAGCTGCAGATATTGCTAACTATATATCTGATTTCTTAAGGGATTATATTGGGAAAGATTTAACATTAAAATCAACAAAAAATAGAGAATTTATTGAATCAAGACTTAAAGAGGTTAGCCAAGATTTGGGAAATGCAGAAAATATTTTAGCCAAATTTGAAACAGAGAATCCTGAGTCAAAAGATAATCCAGATTTAAAGAAAAAACGTCGTCAATTAAATAGAGATATTCTTGTCCAAGATCAAATTTATCTTATTTTAATAGAACAGCATCAACGAGCTCTAGCAGATGAACTTATTGAAAAACCTGTTTCTGATTTGCTTGATACGGCTGATATTATGCCATATCCATACTGGCCTAACAATATAATTATATATATAATCTCATTATTTACAGGCTTTATGATTTCTATAATAATTATTACTAGCTCTAAAGTATTGTCAAAAAAATCATAATTTAAAATTATGATTAATAAAATAATACTCTCAAATACTAAAAAATATCAGACAACTGTTATTTTTTTATTTATAGTATCTTTTATTGTCCTTCAACCGATCTTAAAATACTCTGAATACGTTTTAAATTTTCCAAGAATTAATTTTTCTATCTTTATTGTATTATTCTTTTGCATGTATATATTGACAATTTCAAGAGATATATATAAAGGTTATTCTCTTAATTTATTGTTTACTTTTTGGATTCTATTATTTATTACTGGTATTCAAATTATTTCTATGCCATGGGCTCTATATTATGGATTAGAGGGATTTTCTGATTATTTAAAAATTATATCTAAAACTTTTTTTTGTTATTGGATGTTTTGGTTTTCAGGACTACATCTTAAAGATATACTAACTCAGAGAAGAGCAAGATTATTTTTTACTACTAGCTGGGTTTTCCTTATTATAATGATTTTCTTAAATTCATTAAGCAATAACTATTTTAAAGTTATTCTTGAAGGAGAAGCAATTTACTTAATGCTTGCTGATTGTTTTGCAGTCCTATCTATATTTACATTGATATATAATAAAAAATTTGATTTATTAATAGTGATATTATCTGTTATAGCCTTATTTGCATTATGGTCTAGAGCTTCTCTATATAGTTTTATATTTATTTCAGCATTATATATGATTAAAGAACATAAATTCAAGACATTCTGTTTATTATTACTAGGGTTATATTTTTTGGATTCTTTTTTATTATTAAAAGATGACAGAATGTTTAGAATTATATTTGGAAGTTTTGATACTTCGCAATCTATTAGAGAAAAGGTTTTTCAGATTGGATTAAATGATATCAGGATTACCTGGTTATTTGGAAGTTTTATGGGTGAAGTTAATAGTAACTACGGTCATGTTGGAACTTATATTCATAATTACTTATCAATTCTAAGACAATTTGGTATTATCCCTTTTTTAACATTATTATTTTTAATAATAGTTTGCTATTATAAAATAATAAAATTATGGTTATTTGAACATAATAAAAGTATTAATTTTTTATTTTATTTTACGACTTTTATCTTAATTGAAATTATATTTGCAAGATCTTACTTGCATCCATTTATATGGATGAGTTTATCGGGTATTAGTATCTTGAATAATAATGAGTAGTGCTAATATATGAAAGTTGCTCATGTCAATTATCTACCTACTTATTTATCAGGCGTTAAAAATAAAATTATAGCTCAGGCTAATGCTGCATATATTGAGAATATCAATATAGATTTCTTTATTTTAAATTCTAAAATTGAACTAACTGAAAATAATATTTATTATAAAAAAATTCAATTTAATGAAAAAGAAATTTTCAAAGCTATTCAACAGAAATTATTTAGATATAAAATTATAGAAGCTCTAATTCCATTTAAAGAATATGATTGTATCATATTGCGCTATCCTTTAGCAATGGGGTTTGGAATGAAATCATTTTATAGAAAATGGGGGAAGATGATTGTCACTGAACACCATACTATTGAAGAAAATGAATTGAAGTTTTATTTTAAGAATAGATTATTATCATTAGCATGTTCTTTGATAGAAAAGAAAAATAAACATTATATATCCCAATATACTCTTGGAATGATAGGAGTCACCAATGAGATTGTGATGTCTAATCCGAAACCTTATAGAAAAAAAATGATTACTAATGGTTTTGACATTACATCTGTCAATATATCTTCGAGGCCTCAATATAATAAAGTATTTAATATGATTTTTATAGCTTCTCGTTTTGCTATTTGGCATGGCTTAGACAGGGTCATAGATTCAGCTCAAAAATATTCAGGCCCTAAAAAAATTAATATTAAATTAGTTGGAAAGATTCTAAATAGAAACACCTTAGCCAAATTAAAATCATTTAAGAATCAATGGATTAATTTTGAATTAATGGGAACAAAAAACAATGATCAGCTGGATAATATTTACCTAGATACACATCTAGGAATAAGTAGTATGGGATTGTATAATATTGGGCTACAAGAGGCTTGTGTTTTGAAAACCAGGGAATATATAGCAAGGGGTATTCCATTTATCTATGGATATCAAGATTCAGATTTATCTGGGAAAGAGGTGTTTGCATATCAAGCCACTCAAGATGATAACCTAATCAACTTTAATGAAGTGATTGATTTTTATATAGATTTAGTTAAAAATGATGATTATCAATCCAAAATGAAGAAATTTGCTCTAGATAATATAGATATGAGAGTCAAGATTAAGGAAATGTGGGATTTTACAAATGGGATATCTATCTTGAATTAGAATAATTCAGATATTAAATATATGATAAAAAAACATAATTCTATAGTATTGAAACTTGCAAATAGGTTAAAAAAACATAAATTGATTTATATTCTACTTAAAAGAATGTATTATTATGTTTGTTATATTTTTCTTATTTCAAAAAATAATAGATATGATATAAAGGAGAATATTACTCTTCAATCAGTTGCAAATATAGATGGCAATTATTTTTTTGGTTATCATCATAATACTCCATGGTCTTATGATGATAGATTTATTCTAATAAACTCCATCATTGATTCTAAAAATTTGCAAATAAATCTTATAGATTTATATACTTCAGAAATTCGAGAAATTGATCAAACTACATTATGGAATTTTCAACAAGGACCAATGCTAGGGTGGTTTCCTGGCAAACATACTATATATTATAATAAATTTGTTAATAATAGTTATAAAACAATTTTATATGATATTATTAATGATAATCAGAAAATATTTAATCTTCCAATTCAAGCTATCCACCCTACAGGAGATTATTATTTATCTATTAATTACCAGAACATGTCGATAATCAATAAGGATTATGGATATAATGAGAAATGCAGCTTCTTTTCTAAACAAGATATGGTAGGGATATGGAAGTGTTCTTTTAATGATGATATTTGCCCAGAATTAATTATTTCATTAGATGACGTAAGGATCAGCATGGATAGTTCTAAGGATGAACTTAATCATTGTTTATTTTCGGATAACGGAAATTATTTTTTGTTTATATATAGATATAAAAAAAATAGAGTTTCATACTCTAAGTTAATTTTAGCCAACACTAAATTAGATTCTAGTATGATAGAAATTAACAAGGATTTTGTATCACATATGTGTTGGATAGATGATCAGAATATATTCTATTTCGGAGACACTAAGAATGATAATGAAAGTAGAGGATATTATATATATAATATAATAAATTCAAATTCAAAGAAAGTTATGTCTAGTAATGATAATGATGGCCATCCAAGTATTAATAAAACTAAGGAATGGATTATACTAGACACTTACCCAGATAGACAATGTAATTGTCATCTATATTTATATAATATAATATCTGAGGAGGTTATTAATATTGGTAAATTTAGAACGAATGTAAAACATCAAGGATATTATAGATGTGATTTACACCCTAGGTGGAATAATAAGGGGAATCAGATAATGGTTGATACATTATATAGAAATAAGCGTTCTTCTTTCATACTTGATCTGGAAAAAATTATTAATGGAAAATAATGATATTACTGTAGGGATACCTTTTTATTTCAAAACCTCACCAGGTGAATTTATTTTGGCTGTTGATTCAATATTAAATCAAAGTCTACAACCATCAAAAATACATTTTATTCAAGATGGAGCAATAGATAGTAAATTAGAAAAAATTGTTGATAGTTATCTGTCTAACCATTCCCATATTATAAGCATCCAATTAGAGAAGTCTAATTTAGCAAAAGCATTGAATGAATCAATTAAAAGATCTAATACTAAATATTATGCGAGGATGGATTCTGATGATATTTCAATGTTAGACCGATTCAAAATACAGTATGAATTTTTAGAAAAAACCCCTCATATATCTATAGTTGGCTCTTGGGCTATAGAATTTGAAGACAATATTAATAACTCAAATAATTTTATAAAAAAAGTTCCTGATCAATATGCAGAAATTGTAAGGTTCTATCATTATAGAAATCCATTAATACATCCTACAGTAATTTTTAGAAGGAGTGTATTTGATATAGTTGGTTACTATAATGAACGTTTCTCTACTGATCAAGATTTAGATCTGTGGGGACGTTGTATTAAATACAAAATTGGAATATCAAATATACAAACACCATTGCTATACCATAATATTAAAGGTATTCATTCTAGGAGAACTAAGTTTAAGTCTATATACAATCAGATTTCAGCAAGATGTTCACTATCAGCTGATACTCTTGAATTAAAATTATTAAAATTTGCTGCTATTTGTTTTCGTTTTATGCCAAAGTCAATTATAAAATATGCATATAAAAAGTTAAGATAAATATTCCTCTGAATAATATTTTTATATTACTTATTATAAACTTTTATTTTTTTTAAGAGTTTAAACTAATTATTCAATATACTGATAAACTTGATATTAATATTGATCATAGCATCATACATCCTTTGAAATTATCTAATTGGGGAACAAATGGGTTTGAAATTGATTTCAAGTATAATATTGATTATTATTAATTGATTATTTAGAAGAAAAAATATATTAATTTAATAGCTATATATTGCATGAGAAACTTATGATTCCAATAAAATTTATAAGGGAAAATATTGAATTAGTTAAAGAAAGTTTAGCTAATAGAAATATGGATATTGATTTAGATTCAATATTAACCCTGGATAATTCAAGAAGAAATATTATCAAATCTGTAGAAGCATTAAAAGCAGATAGGAATTATTATTCAAGAAAAATTGCAAAGCAAAAACAAAAGGGAGAAGATTCTACTGCTCAAATTAAAAAGATGCAAAAAGTTTCTAGTTCAATTAAAGAATATGATTTAGAATTAAAAGAAGTAAATGAAAAATTAAATCAATTATTATTATTTATTCCTAATATACCGCATAGCTCTGTTCCTAGAGGAAAGTCTGAAGATGACAACGTAGTGATTAAGTCTTGGGGTGAAAAACCAAATTTTTCATTTCAACATAAAGATCATATATACTTAGCTGAACAACATGGACTTGTAGATTTTAAAAGAGGAGCAAAAATTTCAGGGTCAGGGTATCCTCTATATATTGATAAAGGTGCAAAACTAGAAAGAGCATTAATAAATTATATGATGGATCAGCATTCAGAAAACGATTTTACAGAAATATTTCCTCCATTTTTAGTAAATGAATCATCTGTTTTAACAACGGGACAATTGCCAAAGTTTAAAGAAGATATGTATTACATCGACAAAGATGATATGTTTTGTATTTCAACTGCAGAAATTCCTGTAACTAATATTCATAAAAATGAAATTATTAATAGAGATGAACTACCTAAGAAATATGTGGCTTACAGTGCATGTTTTAGGCGAGAAGCTGGCAGCTATGGTAAAGATACAAAGGGTCTGCTAAGATTACACCAATTTAATAAAGTAGAGCTAGTAAAGTTTGTTGATCCTTCTAATTCTTATGAAGAATTAGAAAGTTTATTATTAAATGCAGAAAGAATCTTACAAAATTTAAACTTACATTATAGAATTATAGAATTATGCACTGCAGATTTATCCTTTTCTGCTGCAAAATGTTATGATATTGAAGTTTGGTCCCCTGCTGATCAGAAATATTTAGAAGTATCAAGTTGCAGTAATTTTGAATCTTTTCAATCAAGAAGAGGAAATATTAGATATAAAAACAATGATAAACTTGAGCATATACATACTCTTAATGGATCAGGACTAGCAACTCCAAGATTATTCGTAGCAATTTTAGAAAATTACCAAACAGAAGATGGAGGAATAGATATTCCTGAAGTATTACAAGAGTATATAGGAATTAAGAAAATATGTTAGTGTTTCTAATATTTTTAACTCTAATCTTTAGCCAACAAAATAATATCTCCGATAATTTAAATGATAATATCACGTTAACAAATGATCTTGATTCTACAGTTAATTTTGAAGTAGATATTTTTGATGATCAATTGTATGAAGCTAAAGTTCTTTTATCTGATGCTATTATATCAGATATAACGGGTGACACTATTAGTGCTAAGTATCAATTCGAACAGCTATTTGAATCAATGTATGGTTTGGATGCGATTGCCAATAAAGATGGGAAACAAGAAATTGAATTAAATAAAATGATAAAAACAGCTATAGATTATTATGAGAAACAATCGATTTCATTATCCAAAATTGAGACAGGATTTTCAACAGCCTTATTTAAAGATAAATTAAATCAATATATTTATGACCAAAAGCTTGAAGAGGTAGAATATGTTGATGAAAAAGTAGAAATTATTGCTGGCGGTATTCCAATAACATATAATCAAAAAGTTGAGAGTATAATTAAATTTTATAAAACTGATGGTAGGAGAAGTATCCAAAAGTGGTTGAATAGAATGGATAGATATAAAAAGATTGTTTTGCCTATTTTAGAAGATGAAGGTGTGCCACTAGATTTATTTTATTTATGTATGATAGAAAGCGGATTAAATCCAAATGCATATTCATATGCTCATGCTTCAGGATTATGGCAATTCATCGCATCTACAGGTAAAGGTTATAACTTGAATAATGATTGGTGGATTGATGAGAGAAGAGACTTTGAGAAGTCCACAGTAGCTGCTGCAACCTATCTAAAGGATCTCCATGATGAATTTGGAGATTGGTATTTAGCATTTGCTGCTTATAATGCAGGGTCTTCGAGAGTTCATAGAGAAATGAGGAGAAGCAATTCTAATAATTTTTGGGAACTATACAGATTACCTGGGCAAACAAAAAATTATGTTCCAACTATTATGGCTGCATTATTTATTGCAAAAAATCCTTCTAAATATGGTTTTTCTGTGAATCCAGAACCATCTTTAGAATGGACTATAAAAAAAATAAATAAATCAGTTAGTTTGGAATCATTATCCAAATGTGCTGGACTAAATACCAAAGTTCTGAAGTCATATAATCCTGAACTAAAGCAGGGGATTATTCCTCCTATTGAAGGTGATAATTTTTATGAATTCAGATTACCCATAACAGCATCAAGTAACTTCGATTCATTATATGGATTATTAGAAGAAGAAAAAGTTCAAAAAATTATTGATCATAAAGTTAGAAGAGGTGACAATTTGACATCTCTTGCAAAAAAATATAACTCAACAGTTAAAGCTATTAGAGAAATAAATAAAATCAAAACAAATACTATTCAAATAGGCTGGAAATTAAAGATTCCAACCAAAGGATATATGGAGTCCCAAAAAAATATTCAGAGAAAAATTTATTATAAAGTTAAAAATGGAGATACTTTAAGTGAGATTGCAGAGGATAATAGAACTTCTGTTAGAAAAATAAAGCAATGGAATGGCCTTAGGAGTAATACTATCAGAGTAGGACAAAAATTAGTTATTTACAAAAATTAAAATGTTAGTATTTCTATTGCCTGAATTTAAATTATATTATAGCTAATAATTATGACAAAATCAGACATAGTAAATTTAGTTTCTAATGCAACTGGCCTAACAAAAGTTGAGACAGAAACTGTTTTAGATGGTTTTATTAAATCTATTATTTCCTCATTAGAAAAAGGAGAAAGAGTAGAAATTAGGGGTTTTGGTAGTTTTGTAGTTAAAAAAAGAAATGCCAGAGAAGCAAGAAATCCTTCTACAAATGAAGTGGTGCAGTTAGAAGATAGATATATCCCGTCATTTAAAGTATCTAAAATTTTAAAAAATAAAGTTGATGAATCAATGAAAGATTTAGAATAGGAGTTAAATATGCCCTGTGGTAAAAAGCGAAAAAGACAGAAGATGAATAATCATAAAAGAAAGAAACGTCTTAGAGCAAATCGACACAAGAAAAAAAATACATAGTTAACAGCTTTTGATTTCTATATTCATATAGAAATCAAGCTGTTTTTCTTGCAATGATGAATAATAGTATTACTACTACTGCCCCCCTTACTGTAACGCAATTAAACAACCAAGTTAAAACATCTCTAGAAAATCAATATCAAAATTTAAATGTTATTGGAGAAATTATTGAATTAAACAAGCATTCCTCAGGACACGTTTATTTTAAGCTAAAAGATGAAATGAGTTCTGTCCCTTGTGTAATGTTTAATAGTTCTTATAAAAAAAATAATATTAATTTTAAAGAAGGTGATAAGGTATTACTAATTGGGAATGCAACATTATATCTAACGAGGGGTATATATCAATTAACGGTCCAATCTATTAAGCTGTTTGATCAAAAAGGAAATGTATATAAAAAGTATGAACAGCTTAAAAAAAAATTGCAAACGGAGGGATTATTTCAAAATGATTGTAAAAAGAAAATTCCTGATTACCCTTTAAATATTGGCTTAGTAACTTCTTTGGATGGATCAGTTGTTCAAGATATAATTAATGTTTGCAAAAGAAGATCTCAAAATATTGATTTAATAGTAAGTCCATCTTCTGTTCAAGGAGAAGGTGCTTCTTCTCAGATCATAAATGCAATTGATAAACTGATAGGTTATAATGAGAATAATAAAATTGATATTATAATTATAGCTAGAGGAGGAGGTTCTTTTGAAGATTTGAATTGTTTTAATGATGAGTTGCTTGCTAGAAAAATATTTAATTTAAATATACCTATTGTTTCTGCAATTGGTCATGAAACTGATTTCACAATTATTGATTTTGTTTCAGATATGAGAGCATCAACACCATCTGTTGCAGCAGAGTTATGTGTACCAGATGATAAAGATACACTCCTGAGCATAGATTTGCTTATAGATAATATGTTAAATCAAGTTAATATTAATTTAACTGAATATAGAAGAAAGTATAATGATTCAGCAATGAAGATAGAATCTTTTAATCCAAAATTAATAATTGAAAACTATAAAATGAGAATAATGAATATTAGAGAGAAAATTATTGATACTTATAGAATTACTAATAAAAATTTGAATAACAAGGTGATTTACTATGATAAATTACTCTATTCTAATCATCCCTATAATATACTAGACAAAGGCTTTGCAGCTGTTTTAGATAAAAACAATGAATTAGTAAAGAAAATTAAAGATATTAATTTAGACGATAAGATTAATGTAAAATTTTCTGATGGATTAGTCTTAGCTCAAGTAAAATCAAAAGTTTATAATAATGATAAAAAATAAAATCAATTTAAAGCAAACATTTGAAGAATTAGAAAATATTCTAAATCAATTAGAATCATCAGATATTGATATTGATCAGATGGTTAAACTCTATGAAGAGGGAATGAAATTAAGTAAATATTGCAAGAATATAATAGAAAAAGCTGAGCAAAAAATTAAAATAATCAATGAACATGATGAGAAATCAAAAGGGGATTTAGAAATATGATTATAGGTTGCACTGGGAACTATAGGAAATCTGAATATCTTGATATTATTACATATATAAATAATTTTTTAGTTAAAAAGAATATTAGATGTGTTATATCATCAGATTTATTTAATACTGATAATATTAATAAGGATGATATTGCTAGGAGCTTTGATATTATAGAATTCTCTGAGCTTGAGAATATATCTGATATTATTCTTTGTATTGGTGGAGATGGGACTTTTTTATCTACAGCCAGAAGAATGGAAAATCCAGATACTCCTCTCCTTGGGATTCATATAGGAGGATTAGGATTCTTAGCAGAAGTTTCAAAAGAGAACTTAAATCAAAGTTTGCAGTATATAGTAGACAAAAAATATAAAATTGAAGATAGAATGAGAATAGAATTATCCTTAAAGGAAAAGAACGATTCAGAACATTATATTGCTCTTAATGATATTGTTGTAGACCATGGAAAATCAGGTAGAATTTTAAAAACTAAAATTAGTATTGATGAGGATTATTTGAACACTTATGAAAGTGATGGTATGATTATCTCTACTTCTATAGGGTCGACTGCATATTCTTTGTCAGCTGGTGGACCGATTATACATCCAGCCATGAATACAATAATTATTACACCAATTTGTCCTCACAGCTTATCTGCAAGATCAATTGTTTTAAGTGGAGAAAAATCAATCTCTATAGAGTTCCCCGATTTATATGAGGGGATATCATGTACTGTAGATGGTCAACAGAGATTTTTAGTAGGTGATACATCAAAATTAGAGATTAAAAAATCTAAAAAGAATATTAAAATTATTATATTACCATCTTATAATTATTTTGAGACACTTCGTAATAAGATGAGATGGTCTGGAAATTTAAGATAATTGATGCAGTTTAATAAATTTTTTAAAAGATATTACATTTATTTATCTTTCTTTGTTCTTCTGTATTTTTTGTTCAATGGTTCACTAAACATCTGGACTTCTCCTGAAGAAAAATCATTTCAACAGTTAGAAATAGCATTAGTAGATTGGTATTATAAATATAATCCTACAGTAGCAACAAAAGATAACTTAATAAATTATAATAATGAGCTTGAAACGTATGACTTGGTTGGAGTTGAAGAATATAATGCTGATTTGAGTAGATTTATTATAGAGTTGTCACAGATAGATCAAACCAAACTTAATAATACTTACTTAGAAAAATATATAATAACTGAAAAGTTTTTACATATAACGAGTAAAAATATCAATAACTTCAAATATTATACTTATAATCCTATTCATTCTATAGAGCGACTTTATAACTCACTCTTCTTTATAATACATAATCAAACAATAGATTTCAGAAAAAAATCAGAAAATATTTTGTCCAGATTAGAATTGCTGCCAAAGTGTATCCATAATGTAGAAAAAAATCTAATTTATTATTCTAAAGACGATATTGAAAAATCAATAGTACTAATTGAATACTTCAAGAGTTTATTAAATAATTTATCTATTGATACTAAATTGGATCCTATGCGATTGAATGAAATAAATTTAAAAATTACTGAAGTAAAAAAGAGTCTAGATAAATTAAAAATTTATATTCAAAATAACATGGAAAATAAAAACAAGATTAACAAAAGATATATAATGAATAATTATCTGAAATATGAACATGATATAGCTTTTAAATTAAATCATATTACTTTGATTAATGAGATGCATGAAAAAATGTTAAATATTTCATTGCCTATATATATGGTTGAAAATGATGAACCTGTATGGATTGATAAACAAGATACAATCGAAGTGATCAATTTAATATTCAAAGAATTGAATAAAGAGCCAGTCAGTTTCATTATTTCATTAAATGATTCATTGAATTTATTATTAGAAGATACAGAATCATTACCTCTTAGAGAGTCTTTTGAGAGGATTGATAGATTCTCAGACCAATTTTCAGTATTTTCCGAATTCCCAGATTATCAAATAATTAAGATTGATGATTTATATTTAGGAAATAATCAATTATATAAAATATGGGATGTTAACTCTCATGTATATGTATATATTAATAATAATCAAAATGACTCTCTGATTGAAATAAATAAATATAAATTTGATTTATATAATATTAATAATTATTTCCCAGGGCAGTATTTTCAACTAATCAATTCTCGCTCATATTATTGATCCTGTAAATATTATAACACACAATGATATTGTTCTTTCAGTGTTAGATTCCCTCCTTATATCTTATCCAAAGTAATTCTTTTCAATCAATCGTTTTATATATAAATTTATATATCAATCTTTCAATTAATTAAGGGACATTAACATGAGATATCTTTTCTATATAAGTACATTTATTATTTTAACTACCATAGGTTTCTGCACAGAAGATGTTTCGGGAGTGACTACTGAAGAAAGTAACATGCAAGGTCATATGATGGCCGAACAAATTATACGATGGTTGCATATCTTTGCAGGAATTATGTGGATTGGATTATTATACTTCTTCAATTTTGTCAATGGTGCTTTTGCAGCAACTATGAGTGGCGATACTAAAAAAGCAGTCGTTCCAGAATTAATGCCTCGAGCATTATACTGGTTTAGATGGGGTGCTGCATGGACATGGTTCACAGGAGTTGCATTATTAGGCTTAGTATTTTATATGTCTATAGGGGGTACAATGCCAGCAGATTTATTCGGAGACGAATGGGAAGGCCCAAAATATTATTCATTAATAGCAATGCTAATACCCTTCTTGGCTGTTTTCTTGTATGATTTCTTATATAAAAGTCCATTAGCTAAAAATACTCGGTTAATCACTATAATTAGTTTCTTACTTATTGCAGCCATTGGATGCTTTATGACTTGTGATAATTGGGCTGATTTTGGCTATAGAGCCTATAATATTCATATAGGTGCAATGTTTGGTACAATTATGGCATTTAATGTCTGGTTTAGGATATGGCCTGCTCAACAAAAAATAATTACAGCTATTAAAGAGGGGAAAGCTCCAGATGGGGATTTAGTAGCCTTAGCTGGTCTTCGATCAAAACATAATACTTACCTCTCTTTACCTTTAATATGGACAATGATTAATGGTCATACAGCACTATTCAATATTGATAGCCTTGGTAATGAAGGCTATGGAGTTCTACTTATTATTATTGCACTTGGATGGCATATTATTTTCCAATGTTATAAAAAATCAGGTAAAGTAAAAGGATTTTAATCTTTGATAAAAAGGCTCACTTTATTATGGGCCTTTTTAATTTTCATGGAAAACAATAAAGGACAAATCATATCTATTGGTGGTGGTGGTTTTGGGAGGAATCCTAATAAACCAACCATTGAAGAATATATAGTTAATCAATCAAACACTTCAAAACCAAATATCTTATTTATTCCTACTGCAAGCGCTGAAGATAAAGGCTATACAGTAAACTTCTATAAGGCCTTTGGACAATTTAATACTTCCCTATCTGTACTTAATTTCTTCCAAAGAACTCCACGACTTGATTCCCTTATCAACAAACAGGATATCATCTATGTTGGAGGTGGAAATACTAAAAGTATGATTGCCGTTTGGAAAGAATGGAAATTAGATAAATTATTACATAAAGCATACTCTAGAGGTGCTGTTCTTTGTGGAGTAAGCGCGGGTGCTATATGTTGGTTTGAAAAAGGGATTACAGATTCTTGGGCAAGTAATTTAAACATTATGGATTGTTTATCCCTATTACCTGGAACCTGCTGCCCCCATTATGATTCTGAAGCTGATAGAAGACCTATAGTACATAAACTGATAGAAAATGATACTATATCTGACTGTTATGCCTCTGAAGATGGATCTGCAATTCACTTTGATAATGGTCAATTAAAAGCTACTATTTCTTTTTATAAGGATTCTAAATCATACCTGATAAAAAAAACTAATAATAAAATTGTTGAAGATGAGCTTTCTTCAATCGATATTTCTTAAAGAGCTTTATCTAAGATAATTAATAATAATAATACAGGAAGATATATAAAGGATGCATACAAGAGTTGTTTTGCATTTTTATCGTTTATATTATAGAATACTTTTAACGCAACCCACAAGAACCACATTCCAATGATAGCAGCTCCAGCCGCATACAGTTCTCCAGCTAATTGAAGTATAAATAAACCAATACTTGTACCTATAAGAGCAATTGAAAAAAATAATATATGATAATTAGTATGCTTGGAGCCAGGATATTCAGAGGGAAGCATTTTAAAACCACCATCTTTATAATCTTTAGCATATAAAATAGCAATTGCCATAAAATGTGGCATCTGCCAACAAAATAAAATTCCAAAAAGCAACCATGAACCTTCAGATAAATTCCCAGTTGCCGCAACCCATCCTCCCATTGGAGGAATAGCTCCAGGGATTGATCCTATGATTGTATTTAAAGTGGAAAATCGCTTCATAGGAGTATATATACATAAATATAATAATATTGTAATAATCGACAGTGATGTGGCAAGTAAATTAGTTCTCATATATAATATTATAATCCCAAATATAATTAATCCACATCCATATATAGCAGCAGTATCCCATGCTATTTTCCCAGTTGGTATAGGACGATTCTTTGTCCTATTCATTTTAGCATCATGTTCTCGTTCAATAACTTGGTTAAGTACTATTGATCCACTTGATGTCAGGAATGTACCTAAAAGTAGATAAGATAATCTGATTATCTCTATATTAGTAAACACATAATGACTTTGGCTTCTAATGCCCAGGTAGAAACCTAAATATGTTGTGACAAGAACAAGTAATGATAATCGTGGTTTTAGTATAGTAATATAGTGTTTCATACGTTTTTACTCAATTTAATATCCGTTAATATATAAATAACAATACCTAGCCCAATAGAAGCTAGCCACATATGAATTAATTTTATAGATGGAGGTAGTCCGCTAAATACCATGAAATACCCTAATGCTATCTGAAGTATAAATATATTTAACAACCACTTGATTTGATTTCTGGTATTTATTTTAGATTCCTCATGATTAATTTTATTCCACAAAATGCCTGTGAGCATTAATGTTCCAATCCCTAAAAATGAATGAATATATTTAAAGGGGCCAATTGCAGATAATGGCAAGAGATTTTCGATATTTTCTCTGACTTGAGTTCCTAAAACTATTCCTGTAATTAGCAAAGCAAATATCCACTTAATAATATAAATTTGGCTAAAATTATATTCTGAGTACTTATCAAGATTGCTCCATTTAATCGTTAAATATGAGATTATTAATAATGAAATAATTACTAGAGCAATTAATAAGTGAATTGTAATCATACTACCATCTAAATGGCTAGTAACAACATATTTGCCAATTAAGCCTTCTACCCCAGTTAGAACCAAAGCACTTGCTCCTAAATAAAAGCTAGTTTTATAATTTGATCTTAATTTAAATAAATAAAAAACTGCAATGAACATTACTATACCTGTTACAGCGCTAAAGAGTCTATTTAAATATTCTATCCAGGCTTTTTTGATATCAAATTCTTTACAGTTTTCTCCTTCCACACAATTGTAATTATAGTTCTTGTAATGGTTTTGAAAATTTTCTGGAATTTCATCAGAATTTAATGGAGGGTACCACTTGTCAAAACATTTTGGCCAATCAGGACATCCGAGACCCGAATCTGTTACTCTTACAAATCCACCTATAAATATAAGTGCATATGTAAATGTGATTGATACTAATAACCAATATTTTGCCTTATCAATCAATTTTAAGACTTTCAAAAAAATAAAGTGAGTCTGGATTAGCAATAGAATCTTTATTGGATATAGAACGTCCTTCTATGATATTTTTGACAGCTAACTCGATTTTTTTTCCATTCATCGTATATGGTATGTCTGGGACCTGGTAGATAAAGCTTGGCACATGTTTTGGTGAAGAATTTGTTCTGATATCTAATTTGATTTGATTTTTCAAGCTATCAGAGAGCTTGATTGAATCGTTTAATTTAACAAAAAGAACAACCTTCTCTTCCCCATCTATATTTAACCCTACAGCAACTGAATCTTCTATATCATTGTTTTGATCTATGATTCTATATATTTCAGAGGTTCCTATCCTTACACCTCCAGGATTCAAGGTTGCATCACTTCTACCATATATTTTAACCCCTCCATGTTTAAATATTTTTAAATAATCGCCATGATGCCATATGTTGTCAAAAGTATCAAAATAAGCCTCGTGATATTTATTTCCATCACTATCATTCCAAAACGATATAGGCATTGAAGGAAAAGCCTGGGTGCAGACAAGTTCCCCTTGCTCATCAATCAAACTCTCCCCTAATTTATTAAAACTTTCTACTTTCATTCCAAGACCTATAGATTGGAGCTCTCCTTTATATACAGGAAGGATTGGATTACCAAGCGCAAAACAAGATATAATATCCGTTCCGCCTGATATAGAGCTTAATTGAACGTCTTGTTTCCAATTATCATATACATATTCAAAACTTTCTTCAGAAAGAGGCGACCCTGTAGAAAGGATAGAGCGCAACTTAGGAAATGATGATATTTTTTTAGGTTCAACGCCTAATTTTTCAAGTTCAGCAATATATTTTGCACTTGTTCCAAATACTTTTATATTAATTTCATCTGCAATATCCAATAAACGGTCAGCTGACGGATAGAAAGGATTCCCATCATATAATACTACTGAAGCCCCTAAACTTAAACTTGTCACAAGCCAGTTCCACATCATCCATCCACATGTAGTGTAATAAAATATAGCATCTTCTTCTTTTAAATCTGTATGGAGTAAAAGTTCTTTTTTATGCTGTATTAACGTACCTCCTGCAGAATGAATAATACTTTTTGGTTTTCCTGTTGTTCCTGATGAATACATAATATATAAGGGATGAGAAAAAGACAATCTTTCAAATGTAATTTCATCTGTTTTATACTCAGATAAAATATCTTCAAAAGGAATGAATTCAGATGAATTTAAAGATATATTCTTATCTTCTTTATCATATTTACAAACAATAATTTTCTCAATACTGGAAATCTGTTTTGCAATTGATTCTAATTTATCAATTGAAGAAAAATATTTCCCTTTAAAGTAATATCCATCAGAACCAATAATCACTCTAGGTTTAATTTGAGAAAACCTATCTAGGACTCCTTTGACACCAAAGTCAGGAGAACATGAGGACCATATTGCCCCCATTGAGGCAGAAGCTAACATTCCAATAATAGCCTCAGGGGTATTTGGGATATATGCACATATCCTATCCCCTTTTTTAATATTTATTGATTTGAAATATTGAACTAATTTTGAAACCTGACTATATAAATCATTAAACGTCAAAGTTCTGTAAACTTGATCTTCACCATAGAAATGAATAGCAGCTCTATCGTCTCTATACAATAATAAGTTTTCTGCAAAATTTAATTCAATACCATTAAACCATTCAGCTCCTGGCATTTTATTAATATCATCACATACAGATACTACATCTTTATAATATTTTATATTTGAGAATTTGAGAAATGATTTCCAGAATTCTTCAGAGGAATTAATTGACCAGTTATATAATTGTTTGTATTGAGACTCTGCTGCTAAAGCAGTATCTATAGAAAAATTTATATCTTCAGCAATAAAGTTTATAAACTTAAATAGATTGGTTGACCGTATATACTTTTCTGATGGCGACCATAAAACTTTATTTTTCAATTAAAATATTTCCCAGGTGTATAATAAGTTGCCACGCTTTATCGATTTGATCCTCAGATAATAATTTTTTGCAATCTGAGATGATTTGTTCTTTGTTATCAGTGAGGTTATTAGTAGAAAATGAAGGGATTGAATTAACACCTGCTAACTTAGCAAGCTCATTGCCTGAAAAATATTTGCTTTTCAATATATAATCAGGTAGAGCATCAAATCCAATGCCATTTTCTCGTGGTTTTTTAATTTCAAATAGCCCTTTATTAGATCTTGAATACCAACTATAACCCAATCTGCTAACTGCATCAATTTTGATAGGATCTATTCTGTCATCCGTGTAAATATCTTTTCTTACATGAAATTTTACAACCTCTCCAAGTATCAAATTTCCACTAGCAGGTTTCCCTCCAAGTTCGATAACATCATAGAGCTTACACTCCATAATAAACGGGGATCCTTTAACTGCTGAAACAGCAATATTATCACATTTAAACTTTTCGAACCCTGACTTCGTAAATTCATCTATATCTCTAGAATATTCAGATGAAGCTAAACTCATCTGTTCTACTATGTCATAGTTAACTATAGAAATACTAAATTCAGGGAATTCTTTTATATTAAGCAACGTATCTTTAGGCTCTCCTGTTCTTCCGCTTAAAGCTGGAGAAAAACCTACAATGGGTGGATTTGCTCCAAATCCATTAAAAAATGAAAATGGTGCTAAATTTTCATCGCCATTATTATTTTTACTTCCTACAAAAGCAATGGGCCTTGGAACAATTCCTGATATCAATAAATGATAATTTGATTTAATATCATTAGATTTTGCATCAATTGAATTATACATAAACTATAGCACCCAACTCTTTGGATATTCCGAATCATCACATTCATCTGCATCCAAAGCTATATTTAGTGGTTTAAAGGTGTCCACCATTACAGCTAATTCATCTGTGCTTTTTTTCCCTATTGAACCTTCATATTTTCCAGGGTGTGGACCATGGGGGATTCCCATAGGGTGATAACTGATTGATTCTGACTGAATTCCTTTACGACTCATAAAGTCACCCTTTGAATAAAATAAAATCTCATCTGAATCAACATTTGAATGAGGATATGGTGCAGGAATTGCATCAGGATGAAAATCAAATAAACGTGACACAAAAGAGCATACAACAAATCCTTTTGATTGAAAGACTTGATGAACTGGAGGAGGCTGATGTATACTTCCTACGATTGGTTCAAAATCATCAATATTAAGTTTCCAAGGAAAATAGTAGCCATCCCATCCAACTACATCAAAGGGGTGCTTAGAATAAAAAATATCCTGGATTCCTCTATCTGTCCTAACTTTAATCAAAAATTTACCAGATTTATTAATTGGTTCATTTAAAACAGGGGTATGAATATCTCTTTCACAGAAAGGTGAGTGTTCAAGTAACTGACCAACTCTATTCCTGTATTTTTGAGGAGTCTCAATTGGAGCCACAGACTCAATAATTAAAATTTTAGTATCTTTTGAAATAGACATTTTCCAAACTATACCTCTTGGAATAATTATATAATCTCCATTATGATATTTTAGGTCACCTAGCTGGGTATGGATGACCCCTTCTCCCTCTTGGACATATATCAATTCATCATAATTACCATTTTTATAAAAATTATCATCGCAATCAATATAACTCATGTTCTCAGTAACATGCGATTTATATATATTTAAGTCTTGATTAAAAAATAATAATTTTCTAGAGCTTATTATATCTCCCGCTGATACAAGCTCCGAAGTTCTAATATGTCTTGGCCTATGGGTTTTATCAAAACTTGATTCAAATTTATTTGAGTAAAATTTGCCTATATTTGCAATCTGAGTTGGCATATGTATATGATATAAATTAGAATATACATATGAGAAACCTTCACGACTCATTAGTTCTTCATATAATAGAGATCCATCATATTTTTTAAAGACTGTATGTCTTTTAGCTGGAATATGTCCTTGCTGTAAATAAAATGGCATTATAAGTTTCCTCTTAATGCTTGCTCTTTTTCTATTGATTCAAAAAGAGCCTGAAAATTGCCTTGTCCAAATCCTCTTGAACCTTTTCTCTGAATAATTTCAATAAACAAAGTAGGTCTATCTTCTAGAGGCTTCGTAAATAATTGTAATAAATATCCTTCTTTATCTCTATCAACTAAAATTTTTAAATTCTGTAAAATTCTTATATCCTCATCAACCTCCTGCACTCTATCACTTAAATTCTCATAATATGTATCAGGAGTATCAAGAAATTCCACACCCCCTTTTCTTAATTTAGAAATAGAATCGATAATATCATCAGATAAAATAGCTACATGCTGTACGCCTGGACCTTCATTAAAATCTAAATATTCTTCTATCTGAGATTTTTTCAATCCAGAAGCAGGTTCATTGATTGGTAATTTAATTTTCCAATTCTTTGATCTCATCACAATACTTCTTAGAGATGAGTATTGCGTTGAAATATCAGAATCATCAAATCTAACAAAATTTGTGAATCCAAAAATATTTTCATAATATTCTTTCCACTCATCCATCTTTCCCTCTTCAACATTGCCTACTATATGATCAATCTTTATAAGAGAATTATGTTCAGTTTTGAAAACATCATCCGATTTGATATTAGTAAAATTTGGAGCCCAGCATCCTGAATACTTACTATCCTCAATAAACGAATGAATAGTATCTCCATATGTCCTAATAGAATATTTCTTATATACTCCTTCATCATTTAAAGAAGAAATATTATTTTTAACACCTGTTGCTCCTCGGGATAAACATGATTCATATGCATCACAAGCATCATCTACACTAAATGCAATATCATATATTCCATCGCCATGTTTATTAAGCCAATTAGACATTTCACTTTTCGAAGACAATGGTGTTGTAAAAATAAAAATATTACAATTATTCTTAAGCACATATGATACATGCGTTCTTATACCCGTTTCTGGCCCACAATATGCTATAGGGTTAAACCCAAATGCTGACTTATAAAAATGAACTGCTTGCTTTGCATTTCCAACTAAATATTCAATATGATGAAAATCATGAATTTTAAAAAATTCAGTTCCTCTCCATTCATTTGTGATAAAACCCATCAATGTCCCTTGTTTAATTTATTTAAAACTTCACAGAAAAAATTATTATCATTATCTGTCCCAACACTTATTCGAACACAATTTTCTAATCCAAATCCTTTTAAATTTCTAACAATAACTCCATTTGATAACATGAAACCGGTAAAATCATGAGCTTCACTGTTATTATCAAAAATAATAGTAATAAAATTAGTAACTGATGGAATCGTATTATAATTTTTTAATGAATTTAATAATTTCTGCATCCCTAATGAATTATTCTTTATAGTGTTTGATAAAAATTCTAAATCATCTAATGATGCAAATGCCGCTAATTGTGCAGGAGACGATGGTTCAAAGGGTAGTTTAACCTTCATCAAACTATCAATTAATTCTTTATGTCCAAAGCCATAACCTACTCTAAAACCTGCGAGTCCATATGCCTTTGAAAATGTTCTCAGTGTAATAACATTATCATATCGATATAACATGGAGTTAGGAAAATCATTTAAGTTTTCAGTATATTCAAAATATGCTTCATCAAGAATCACTAGGACTCTATTTGGAACTAATTCCATGAAATTATTAAACATAGATTTATTAAAATAAGTTCCTGTTGGATTATCAGGGTTTGCTAAATATATAATCTTCGTTTTATCATTAATATTAGAGGCTAAAGCATCTAAGTCATAATGATAGTTTTTCATAGGAACCCAGTTAGTCTTAATTCCACTTGCATTTGCAAGAACTCTAAAACCTATAAATGAATTTTCTGCAGAAATAATCTCGTCGTTATCATGGAGAAAAGTTCTCATTATAACAGACATTATCCCTTCACTCCCTCCACCTAAAACTACATTGTCGATTTTTAAATCATATATATCTGCAAGTTTACTTCGAAGTTTAAAAGCATATGAATCGGGGTATCTATGTGAATTATCCAAATTATCAATAACATATTTAAGAGCTTTTGGTGAAGGGCCTAATGGGTTTTCATTAGAAGCAAGCTTAACAATTTTATCTAATGCAAACTTCCTTTTAACCTCATCAATAGTCATTCCAGGAATATATGGAGATAAATTTCTGATATGTTTGGGTACTAATGCCATTATTAATAATAAATTTTAATGCTAGATGTGTAATAAATTTAAGCCTTATTTAATTATTTAAATACTAATTATGCTATCGAAAACTGATAAAAGTAAATATAGATCATTATTATTTCGACATCTTGATGGAATATCTCTTTTAGGCCCAATAAGTCAATTAGATAAAACTGGCTTAGCAAATTTTATAAATGAATCTGAATCGTTTACTTTGGGTGACATCAACTCTTTCAAAGAATGTAATCTAGGATATATGAATGTAACCTTGCATTTACTAATCTGCCAAGGTTGGCTTAAAAAAATAAATAATATCTATATTAAGACTGAAAACGGGAAGATAGCATTTCAAAATTTTGGGTCTTATACTCCAATTTATCCTTATATGAATAAGCTTGTGAATTGTCATAAAACATTGTTCGATAATAAGGAATCAAACAATTATATAAAAGAGATACTACTTATAATTAAAAATTATTCTGAAAAAAATAGGAAAAATGATATAAATAATCAGATATACCACCATTTAATCGGGACTCTCGTTGGACCTATACTAGTATCAATAGGAATGTCTGAACATTATAAATTTATCCTGAATGCCAACAAACTATCTCAAACAAAACAAATATTCAATAATGATACATATAATTATTTAATTGAATTATTTAAATATCTTAGATGGATTAATAATGATGAGTCTTTTACTAATAAAGGATTATTCTATATCAAAAGAGCATCTGCTTATGGGGTAACCACTTCTTATCTACCAATATATTCATTTATAGAAACTGTTCTATTTGATAATGTTAAAGAAATATGGAGAAAAATAGATGGTAAAGAACAGCATGTGAATAGGGTGATGAATGTATGGGGTAGTGGTGGTGCACATACTACTTATTTCAAAAGAATCCATGATATTATTATTGATATATTTAATCAACCCCTAGAAAATCAGCCAAAAGGCATTGCTGATATGGGATGTGGAGATGGAACATTACTAATACACCTTCATGATATCATTAAAAACAAGACATTCCGAGGAAAATATTTAGATAAATACCCATTACTTATAATTGGAGCTGATTTTAATATTGAGGCGCAACAAACTTCTCTAAAAAATTTAAATAATGCAGGAATAGATTGCATTATTTTGAATGGAGATATAAGTGACCCTTCTGATTTCAATAGGACTCTAAATTCTAAATATAATTTAAACCTTGATGATTTATTAAATGTCAGATCATTTTTAGATCATAATAGAGTTTATAAAGAACCTCGAGGAAATGATATTAAAAAATCAATTTCAACAGGAGCATATTCCTATAGAGGAAAATTAATTAGTAACATAGAATTAGAACAAAATCTACTAGAACATTTAAAATCATGGAAACCATATATTGACAAACATGGATTATTAATATTAGAATTGCACTGTTTAAACCCTTATATAATTACTAAAAATATTGGAATCACTGCATCAACAGCATATGAAAGCACGCATGGCTATTCAGATCAATATATTGTTAACTTAGAATGTTTTTTAAAATTAGCTAATAAAGCAGGGTTGAAACCTATAAGAAAATACCAATTAAAATTTCCAGATAATGAACTAAGTAATATTAGTATAAATTTATTTAAATAATATAAAATTATTGATTTCTATCGAATTACTGCAAATTTCCCAATATGTTTAATTTTTTTACCATTATCATCAGTACCCTCTACTGTATATATATATAACCCTGGAGACACCTCCTGATTATTAAGAGTACGTAAATCCCACCAGTGCCATCCAACGTCATCATTACAACTTTGAAAATTACAATCATCCTCATCTCCACAATCCATCGAATCCACAATCTCACCTGTTATGGTGTATATTGTAATCTTATAATCTTCCGGCAACCGAATAAATTGTATTCGCCTACAATAAGCTGTTTCTGAAAATTCAGAATGTGCAATATATGGATTTGGAACAACTCCTACATCTAACCCATCTTCTGTAGTAGATGATTTTTTATATCCTGGAATAATTAATACGAAATTAGGGTCATATACCGTCGTCCCCCTAGATGTTTCAATACTCTGATATCCTTTAGGATTAGCCCATTCATCTGGATTAGCAATATATGTTATCGACAATGTTCCATCATCATTGAAAGTCTGGGCAGATCCAGAAACCCCCATATCATAAGCGGTTACAGAATAGGTATACTCATAACCATCTATAACATCAGTATCTACAAAAGTATACATACATGACTCTTGACCAAATTCAGAAACTGTACATTCTAAAAGATGGTTTAAGCCAGTATCACTACCTAAATTATACCATGGAGAATACGGATCATTCCCAGATATACTAGAACCTCTAATAAGTCCTTCATTACAACAGTTTGTATAGTCAGAGTCAGATTGTTCAAGCTCATAATCTGCACAGTCATCCCACGTTTTAAAAGAAGCATTATTCCCTATAACATCAGAGTTAAACCCTTTCACACAAAATATTGAATCTTCAAAAGCAGATAAATCAAACTGCCTATATGGTTCCCAACCCACAAATACCCCAGTAGTATCATATATTTTATCATCACTATCACCCCAGGTAAGACCAGCATCTAAACTTCTATATATTTTATATCCTTCAAAATCTGAATAACCAGTAACAACATCTCTAGAGTACTTTGATGAAGTAGTCCATTTTAAAGTTGCCTCAGAATGATCGAAATCTGGAATAACAATGGGCTTAGAAGGAGGAGTAAACCCTTGGTAATTAGAATTATACATCACCTGCGCAAACTTGGCATTATTAATTAAATCTTCTTTATCCTGCCCAAATATAATACAAAAAGAAAAGGGAACCTCCTCACCAACAGCAAGATCAAAAGGGCCACATGACATTTCCAACACACAATCCAAACCAAATGGATCATCTGTACCTGCTACCTCCATCAAACCATCTAAAGAATCAAAGTGGGGATTAAGATCTAAAGGCAAATCATCTCCTGGAGATGCAGTATGAAAGAACCATTGCTTCTCAGGATCACTCAGATTAGTAGTATCTCCAGACATAATCTTATACATAATTTCTTCTTTGTTTAACGCCTGAGCCTTACCCGGATCTCCCGCACAACAATTCATCCCCTCTCTTACAACTACCCCAGGCCTATTATACCAATCAAACCAGTGCCAATCAGTCATTTTTAAAGGCTCTCCTGTATAAATATCAAAGGTTCCATTCTTATCTAAGTCAATATTCTCAGTAGCAAGAGGTGAATCTAATAATTGAACAGCTACATACCCTAAATCAGACCCACTGGCAAAACCACTTAAATTATCCCAATCATAAATCATAGCCATACTTATTCTAAGACTGTCATCATTAACTGTAAATCGTTCCCAGTAGTACTCCATAAAATCATCATTATTTGTATGCAATCCAGAGTTATATCCATTAATATCACCAGTCAACACATCTGCATCCATATAAAAACCTAAAAATATATCTTTATAATTAAAACCCTGACCACGATTAAGCCGAGTCCCGTCTGGCATTAACATCCCTTGATGATACTCTCCATTCTCATCATAATAAGCACCACTCTCATTTCTAACTTTCACCGTTACAAACATAATATCTTCAGCATATGCTACACCATACGAATGACCCATTGATTTTACACGAAGACCCAATGGATAACCTGTTTGTTTATACGAGTTATCTTCGGTCATATTTCCACGATGAGACCACCTATCATCAAACTCCATATATATATCTGTATCAGAAACATGCCTTCCTTGACTATCGATCCAACACGCCTGATTGGAACGTTTCCCATCACAGAGAGAAGCATCAATACCTACCTCATCCCAAACACTAGGATCATCTCCATAATAATCCTTTGCAAACCATCCTGGCCAGAACGGTTCTTCTAACCCCGTTTCAGAATTATATACAACCGGCCATGTATTTGTAAAATTACTATGAGCTAAAAGAGGATATGTATCATTTGCATCTGTAAACAACTCGTCTCCAAAAATATCTCCACTCACTATATCTGTCTGATGAGAGTTCACCTTAGATTTGTCAGTCGCCTGCCAATCAGAATTACGCTTATCTGAATATCTAGTAAAATGAGATTCTGCTACATTATAACCATAAAACTCATAGACATCATCATCTGTCCACTCTTCTCGATCATCACCATAATCATAGACATCATACGTATTAATATCTGCTCTTTCAAGAAACTTAGGTCTAATAGCCCATGGATAAGCCAAACCTATCCGTGAAGATGATTTTTCAAGATCAATCTGTTCATATTTATTCATAGCAATACATACACGACCTCCATCCTCATCAACCCACCATTGATTCTTTGCATCAAAATCTTCCAAATTTTCGACTTCTTCACCAATTGAACCTTTATCATCTATTATATCAAAAACAATAGTCTCATAATAAGACCAATCATCGTATGCCCCCTCTGAACATAAAAGTTCTAAATTATTTGTATTAGATTGAATAGTAGATAATTCATCGCTATTATCTGACCATGAATAATCAGATGAATATTTATGACCTGCAATCCCAGCTATAAAGGACACATTAGGCAGATATGAATATTGACCCCATAAACCACTAGGCCCAAAATCCCAATCTATAAAATTACCAAAGTTAGAGACAGCCGTTTTGGCTTTACCTGCAACCAGATATCCTTTTGCTCTATCATTTAGAGGGTTCCCAGGAAAAGGAGCCCCCACTCTACCATTGCCATTTGAAGTTTGATCCTGATACTCATCATAATCATCAATCGGCTCAGACGCGAAAATCACTACTGCGAAACTAAATAAGATGATATATAGTCTGTTCATTGATTAATTAAAATCAAACCTAACAAAGAAATTTATTTCACGAGGAGAAGAATATCTCCATGGCATATCATAAAAAGAACCTGATAAAGTTCCTCCTCCACTTTGATTAATAACTTCTTTCATATAATACTCACCTGGGTCTTCTGCTAATCCTGTTAAAGGCCAAACTCCCCAAGGCTCTCTCCAGTCAAAAACATTAAAAACATTCAATCCTAATGTTACTTTGAAATCTTTATAATCCAAATATTTTGAGAAGGCTAAGTTTATATTTCTATATGGATCTGATCTTGCAGTATTTTTTCTCAATTGATCAGTATAAGGTTTATCTCCAACCATTTCTTGAGGAGTATATGGAATACCTGATTGATAAAAACCTGTAACAGATGTCATAATACCACCTGGAAGGGCAGTATATAATGATAATGTTAAATCATGAGGTCTATCAAATGGCATTAAATATGCCTGAGATGGAGCATCTACATAAACACCTCCAAAAGCAGCCTTATCATAATCACCATTAGCTTTCGCTATAGAATATGTATACTGTAAAATTGTAGTGAAAAACATACCCGAATTTCTAATCGTTATATCAATACCTTTAGCTGTTCCATAATCTCCATTAGATGATACTTGATATTCATAAATTCCACTTCTATATGTTTTTGCAGTAGCCATTTGATCCATGTCTTTGAGCCATGCGCCAACTGTAACACCCCACTGAGGACCAACTTGAAAATTAAAAGCACATTCGTAGGCTTGGCTTCTTGCAGCTGTCATAGTGGCATTACCAATCTCACCCACACTTTCTTCGAATAATTCAGATGGATTTTCCTGCCTATTTGTATTTAAATATATATTGTCATATGTTGGAGTTTGATAATAAACTCCATAATTAAATGTAAATGTTGCCTCATCGTTAATTACATGACTAAAACCAATCCTCGGACTAATTTTCCAAAACCATTCAGAGTTTCTGAAGAACACTTCCTCATTAGGCATTCCAAATACAGTGCTTGCCTCTTCACCTTCATCTACAAAATTTTCACATTCATCTTCATTATCGCAAATACCATTACCATTTAGATCAGTCCAATCCCATTGAAGGTTGCCTGAAAGATCATTTAAAAATGTATCTCCATTCTGAACATCGCATATACCATTTCCATTAAAATCAATATAGTCATCTCCTTCTCCACATAGACCATCTAATTCATCTTCATAATATTCACCATAATTCCAATAACCATTACCAGTTATATTAAATCTCTGATCACCTTCTCCAAAATCCGTGTCTCCAAAACCATCTAAATCATAATCCGCGCCACCTTCATTCCATGGAGAATTATAATTAGCCTCTCCCGGACACAAACCATCTAGTCCACAGTCAGACCAAAACCACGGTCTTTCAGGAGAAAATTCCCCCGAAGTACGATTACCACCATCAAAATATTCAGGCTCTGACCATATTTTTGTATTGAAATTTACTCCATCTACTCTAATACCAGCATTAATAACCATCCACGGCACTTCAAAAGTATTTTGTATATATGCTGCAAATTCTGCTGGCTCAACATAATTATTCCATTCTCCATCTTGATTAAAATCATCATAAGATTCACCTGAATCCCACACACCATTGCCCTCACCCTCATCAGGCAAGCCAGTATCAGAATCTAAATATTCAATCCCATCAGCCCCGAAATCATCCCATTGCTCAGAAAAACGTTGTCGATGAGCCCCAACATCATCCCAAGGATTTGCAACTTCAAAAAAATTTAATTTATGAGTTTTGTAGTCAAATCCTGTTCTCAGTTTCCACTTGTTGGTCAACTGAGAAGTGATGTCAAATCTGATTTCTTCAGTAAATGCATCCGAAGTGCTATAATATCTATCATGTCCACCAAAAGCACTACCTTCAGACCATTTACCAGAAAAGAGCCAATCATAATCCACGAAATACAATGAGTCAGAGCTCCAGTTAGGAGGGTAATAACCATAATGCTCAGTTGCAGGATTTTGCATAACCTCGTTCCAGTAATTTTCTTGATCTAAAAATTGAGTATAATCAACATACATCTCAGGAGTTAACCAATAATCACCATCCCTATATTCACATTCTGTAACCAATTGAGGACCATTCCACGCACCCGAAGCATCGGCGTCAACAAAACTTTCCCCTGGATCCCATATACCATTTAAATTATCATCTTCCCAATCCTCAACTAAATCCCATTTATAATTTCCAGGTTTTGGTGCGCCATAATACCATCCACTAGTCCATTGTTCTGGCCCTAAACCATCACGTTTTATATAATAAACTTTTGACTGATCGTCATTATAAACATATGGGATTACATCTGCATTATATGGATCAGATATTCTGTTTCCCGTACCTGAAGGATTTTGTCTATCTCCTGCGGGGTTACTCCATTCAAACCAGTCTGGGTAACCGTCTCCATCAGAATCTTTCCATCTAACGCCTAAAAAGCTTTCTTGTCGAAATCGCGAATATCTTACAGTATAGAATGTCTTCTGAGATAATGAGTGATTTAATTCAAATGTCAACCTATCAGTATCTCTGAATAATTCATTTTGACCGTCATCCCAATACATAAACGTTGGACTAAAAATTTTCTGTTTAGCATTGACTTTCCAAAAAGTAGTATTTAGTCTTAATTTGTTATTAAACATATTGAAAGATAGATTCGCGAAAATATCATCAGTATTTTCATATCCAAATCCTCTGAACCCAGCGTTATCATCCCAAGGCTGGACACCCACGGTATCTTGACCACCATCAGTATTATCCCTAATAATAGCATTCCTATTATTATCATTAAAATTATCTGGAGTTCTATAATAATAATCGTCAAACTCATAAACTGATCTATTTTTTTTACTTGTAGATTGGCCTGAAACCCAATATGTCATATTTAGAAAACTATCATCAATAAAACTATTTAGAAGTGGAACCGGGCCGCCAAAACCTAGGCTATAATCATCATATCCTCTTAATTCATCATATTCACTACCCAGAGCAGCTCCTACAAGGCTTGTGGAATATTGAAATTTATATTCAAACTTTTTTCCACCTCTATTGGTATGAGAATTTGATACAGCCGACATTGCATCACCATATTCTGCATTGAATCCACCTGGTTGCCAATCCCAATACTTAATAGCAAATAAATTCAATCTTGTTGATGAGCCTATACCTCCAAAAATAGGATTCCTAATATACAGACCATCAATCATATAAGCTATCTCACCTGTTCTTCCGCCTCTAACATGGACTTCTTCCAAACCTTTCTCTTCATGATCAGGAATACCACCCTGCATTCCGCCTTCAACCTTAACAACTCCTGATTGAAGTGAAAATAAATCAGACATATCTCTAACAGGAAGCGCTTCAATTGCTTCTTTAGAAACAGTTATCTTCTTCGAAGTACTCCCTTTTTCAACCAAAGCTCTCTCTCCAGATACAATGACTTTTTCTCCTTTTACAGCCTCAACTTTCATGGAAATATCTAACCATCTAGTCTGATCCATTATAATATCAATATCTGTTGCTATATGAGTTGCATACCCTATTATCGAAACCGTAACATCATACGTCCCAACATTAATATTTAATAGAAAATAATTTCCTTCCAGATCAGCCACAGCACCTATACCTAACTCCTGTATCTGTATAGTTGCACCAGGCAACGGTTCTCCCTTTAAATTTGTAATACGACCCCTTAAAGTTCCATCTGTACCAGCAACTATAAAAGTTAGAAATAAAATGCAGAATATATTTTTTTTAATCATCATACTATACCTACGTTAAGGGGTGAGTTCAACTCTATGCAAACCAGCAGTTCTTCTTCTCTCAAACGGCTCATTATCAAATTCAATTAAATTTTCAAAATCTTGAATGGAAACTTTTCTTTTTCCTAGCAAGCGACCCAATCCATTATCTGAACCATCTTCTATTCTTTCTATTAATTCCCATCTTGAATAAGGCTTCCATTGCTCTCCATCAACCCAAAATGGCTCACTCCATCTTATATCAAGATAATTTTTAACTATACCTAAGTCTCGAGCAAGCCACATAGTAACTCTCTCACCATATTCAACACCACTGCCTATATATGTCATAGTCATAGTTTTAGTAATTTTAAAACAATCAGTTATCAATGTATCTAATGCAGCTGCACCTATCCCTCCATTTGAAGGAACAACATAACAATCCTCTGGCTCAGACACAATCAGCGAATCCAGACTAGAGTGAAGTAAACCTCCTAAACATAGTCCATTCTCATCTGTTAATACTTTTCTCATTTTAACCAACACACTATCAGAAGTATCTAAATATTCAACATCATAGTTGATCTTAATATTGTAATCGCCATTACCATTGTTATCAGATATTCCATCTCCATCACAATCTGTATCTTCATTAACTATGAGAGTATCAATAGAAAATACATTTGTACCTGATGTAATTATTCCATCAGGAGCATATAGGAATATATCCAATGTATCTCTGCATTCATCAAACCAAAATCCATCTTGGATATCATCTGGAGTCTCATAAAATCCATACGGCAAAAAGAAACTTGGATTTTTTAACTCTTTTATATGATTTTCTGTATTAAAAATATTATAATTATATTGGCTAATATCAAATCCTTCTCTGACTGGATCAGGGTATGCTGACCTTGTCTTTGTAATAATATAATCCAAATCTTTTGATGGGTCTGGAGCAAAATGAGTTATAACCTCATTCGAGAATATAGTAATAACCGAATCTACCTCAGGAATATATTGATACACTGAATCTAGTATAGTAACTAAATCAATAACATTATAAGAAGATCCATCTGCATTTTGAATTTGAGCAAATTCATCAATATCAATAACTGGAGTTGGGGGGTTAGTCGCATGGTTAAACAACAATGATGATGGCACTGAAGTTACTTTAGACCCTATAAATTCACCTGAATCATATACTCCATTAAGGCTGCCCGCATCAACAAAATATTCATCAGCATCCCATATTCCATTACCTACATCATCGAATAATTCCCCAAAATCATAAACACCATTGCCGATGGTGTCCTCAAATAATTCCCCAAAATCGTAAGTACCATTACCCATTGAACCAGAGTCCCAATCAAGATTATCTTCACAAATAGTTTGATCTTCATTACAATCAGTAAATTCTTCTCCTTCAGTATAAAATCCATCAGGCTCATCAGTAAAAACCTCAGCCTCATCATAAACCTCATTGCAATTGCGATCTTCAAAAGGCTCTGCACCAAATTGGCTAGAAGAATCATATTGGCCATTACTATTCAAATCATAATACAATTCGGCAGCATCATAAACACCATTGACCAAGTCAGAAAACTCATAACAAATGTCGTTTAAGTCTTCCTCTCCACAATAATCTTGACCAAGAGCCGTCTCATCTAGAATATCAACCATATCTCCATCAGAATTATAATCATGTATCGTAGGTTCTCCTAAGTCCCATTGCCCATTTTGATTACAATCTGTTAGAGTTCTGTAGATACTTGAATCGGATGCTAGTTCACACATATCATTAAATGTAAACTCTTGAAATATTTCTATATCTTCACTCGTATATAAAAAATTAGTTTTAATAAATTCAAGAGTATCTAAATAGAAGATACCTGTATCTGGGGATATAAAATCATTAATATTTGTCATATATATCAATGAGTCATAACCAAAAGTATCTACATTTCCATCTCCATCAATATCATCAGTCCCTAAATTGAGAATATTAGATGAGTATTCCCATTGAGATTGAGTAAAATCAGATTCAGGATCATCAGGGTCATCATAATGAATGAATGTAGTATCTAAATATGTCTTATATCTTGAACCCTCATTATCCCATACTATTTTCTCTATACTCGTAAATTGATGAGAAAATATCTCATACTCTCCAGATTGTTCCAAATCTTCACAAGCATATGGAGACCCTAGTTCGTTATCAACAACACCATCACCACAGATATCTGCGTCAGAGCCAGAGTTCCCATACCAAACTGAATCAGTCACAAGACTACATTCACTCTCTGATATAAATCCATAGTCATCATCAATTCCATCATTAGAAGGGTCTACACAACCAGCTGCTGATGTAGAAAAACCTTCCCAATTGGCATCTATGCCATCTTCACTCCCATCATCTTCAAGAACTGGATCAGAAGAATTATCTATAATATAATGTTCTCCCTGACTATTTCTGTAATCGATATCTATACAAGAACTACCTTCGGCATCACATGAACCATTATTGGTTTCATCAAAATGAGTATACTGATTATAATTTTGTATTTCATCATCAGGAACCTTAAGCCTAAAATCATTATATGTTCGGAAATTTATAGTATCTTTAGTAACGTCAATTTTGGTAGTATCTGCAATTGTATTTGAATATAAGGCCTCTGCCTTTCTATAATGCAGAAATCTTGCATTGACTGATTCATTATCTAAATCATAGAAATAATCAGTCACAGAACCTTGTATGCCCGACGTAATGTCTTCAGACTCAGGAGTAGATCCTGAGCCAGCAGGATCTTTAACATCCTCCTCGCATGATGAAAAAATAAAGATCGATGATATAAAGAAAATTAGAAATCTATTATTCAATTTACACATTAATCAAGGGCCTCATATATATTATTAAATGAATTTATTTATAAAACAACTATACTCTAAAACAATCACCATTACTTGAAAATTTAGATTATAAAATTAAGTTAGTTTTATGATTTATTCAATAGAAATGAATATAAAAAATTATTTTAACAACAATACTTTACTTGATTGTGAAAACGAATGATTACTGATTAAAGATTTAGTGTTCATTTTGATTATATATATTCCCGTGGAAATATTTTTTCCATCAAATTCTACTGTATGATTTCCAGAGGAGAAATTAGCTGATATTATATTAGAAACAAATCTTCCATTTATATCATAAACTGTAATATCAACGTTGCTATCAAAAGGAATAGAAAATGGTATCTTTGCAATTGGATTAAATGGATTTGGATAGGCATCTCCTAAGCTAAATTCTTCTGGATGAGTTTGAGCTGATATACTCAATACTCTTGAGTATATTTCATTACCCTCATCATTCACCAAGAAACCTGAATCAATATCATTACCGTTAACTAGAATTTTATCTAACCTTAATATTGAACCAACCATATTATCATCCAGAACAGCAAATGATATATCGCCAAAGATTTGATCAACAACTTCAACATTTGAATTTGCATATACAACTAATGACAACTCTCCATCAATAGAATTATTAATCAGAACTGAATATCCATAGAGGTTATCTTCTAATTGAAAATTATCAAACATCATGTCTTCACTATTATATTGTATCTTTAAATCCACTCCCTCAACTAAACAATGATTATTAATAGCAATAGGAATAGTTAATAAATTATTTGAACTAATATTTAATTCAATTAAATTATTTTCAATTGATTTTCGAGCCTGAACATCAGAAATCCATGACCCATCTACATCCCCAATCCTAATGCCCTTGATATTTTGATTATTTAAATCAGTTACAAGTGGCCTAAGGTCATATATATTAATATCATAGTCTATATTATCTGTAATATTAAAATAGAAATTATCATCCGATTTAAATCTCCAATGTTGATCTGCATTATTAAATTGATCAATTAAACCTATTAAATATCTGGCAACAAGAGCAGCATCAACAGCACTCACCTGCCCATTCATATCTACATCTGCCGCAAGCAATTGATACTCATTAAAGTCAATTAAATCAATCAAGTAACGAGCTATTCTTGAAGCATCCACTGCAGACAAACCATCTTCCGAGCCTGGAATCTCAGACCGTGAAGCCTGCATTATGTAACTTCCCTTTAATCCAAAATCAAAATCATATTCTCCCGTTTCAGTTGATGTTGTTGAAAGCGTATCAACTATATTAAATTCATAAGGATTATTATATTCGGAATAACCTAATAAATTTAAATCTGCTACCACAGGATAATTATCATTTGAATAATATCCTATATCTCCAGATACTTCAAATAATCCTTGAGATAAATTGAGAATTAATTCGTTACTACTAATTTCATCATCATTTAGGGCTGATTTATTAAAAGATATAGAAGTTGAAGTTCCTATTTCTCCTATCGCTTCAATTTGCATATTAAATAATAAACCACTAGACAGCGTTGGAGTCCCAGAATATGCAACAAAACGAAGAGTGTCATTATCAAAATAATATAATATGCTATAATCCTCAATAATCGATCCTGAAAAGTCCAGTGATGAAATATCAATCATTGTATTATCAAAAATTAATTCAATCCCGACTCCATAAACAGGGACATTATTGTAATTATTTAAATGAATGGGAATTGCATTAAAGAAATTATCTTCTACATATATATCCTGATCTGCAAGTGGAAACAAATAGGACTCATTATATTCACAAACTTGTTCAACGCATACTCCTGACTCGCCGCATATGTCTTCATCATCCATGCAATTAAAACCTTCATTATCACCGCCCTCACAAATACTATCAACTGTAGCATTAGGATTATAATTTGAAGCTGAATCATCTATACATCCTACACATGAATATAAATCACAGGTATTATCATCTATAAAATTAGGAGGCAGATTTCCTGTTGGACATTCCCAAGGTCTCTCAATACAAAAATAATTACATGCATTTTGATTTGAACATCCAGAAAAATAGTTCTGCAATTCAACAACCACTCTCATATTTGAAAATTGTTGATCATTAAGTTTTACATAATTCTCCTCTTTCATATTCATCTGATTATTAAAATTTTCTCCATACTCAAGTACAACAGTATAGTTTGAATCAATTTCTGATATATTCCAAAATAATTCTATTTCTGCATCTGGATTGTCATCATTCAATATATCCCATGTCTGACCTATGATATCCCAAGAATAAGCAGGCTGATAATGTTCTCTTATATCTCTAGCAAGCTTATTATAATCAGAATTCCAATCTTCTTCTTCATGCAATATATACATAGAAGTATACTCACTGGAACATTGATAGTCTAAATCTGGAATATCTATTCCTTCTATAAATCCATCTGACCCATCTAAACTATACCCTAATTGAATCATATCTCCAAAGCTAGAGGGAGTTGCCCCAAAAGCCCTAGAACTTAAATTAATAATAAAATCAGTAGACAATAAATCACCATCGATATTATTCTCTGATTCAACCTTACTTTCAAAATGCATAGAAATATTTTCGTATAAATAAACCCAATAACCTTTATATGGCTCAATATCATAAGAAGGATACAATGTGTTGCTAGCATGATCAAATTCTAGTAAATAGGGAGAAATCAAACCATTTTCATTTGCTTCAGACCAATTCATCAAGCTCTGATTTTGATCAATAATATCTATATTATTAATATTCATAGAAACTACTAATGGATTCGAAATAAGATTCCAACCTATATGCAAATCATCAAGCAAATACTCAGTCTGGACATCGCCCGTTAAAGTTAATACTTCAGAAAAATCCTCTTCCATAATTGAAAATAAATTAAAATAGTATCCCTCTCCAGAATTGAAAAGCATACTAGATGGACTTATAGGGTCTGTGAGGATTTCATTTTCGTCAATAATCTTCCAGAAGTAAACTCCATCTTCTAAATTTAAATTCGTTCCATCAATAATATGGGACTGCAATGTTGTATTTGCATCTAATACTAAAGGAGTTCCTATGATATGCCACCCACTAGAAAAATTGTGTTCTATCTGATTACTGGTAATGATAAAAGGATAATTAGATTGATCTTCATAACTGCCATTATTTGAAAAACCAAAACCACCTTCATCAACAATCTGAATTGCAATCTCAGAATCAGGATTCAACCCAGATGTATATGCAAAATTATTAATTGGGATAGAATAATTGTTGCCAATAATATTCTGGCTACTGCTTGTAAATATTGTAGTATCCCAAATTGAGCTATTATCAATTAGAATTGATAGATGTAATGAGTCAATATATCTTTGACCTAATCCAAAATCCAATTCAATATTTAATAAATCATCCATGCCAATTATTTCTGCTCCATTTGGATATATTACGCTTGCATACGGAGAATCTCCTGTTGAAATATCAATATTTTCAGAGCTACTACATGTATCATTAAAATTACATGAATTAATTTCGATTGAATAAATTGTTGAAGGATCTAATCCCACAATACTATAGCAATATTCATTTAAATAAATATCTTCTGGATTTGAATAACACGGTTCATTAACATTATCTATCAAAGTTCCATTAATCACAACTTGATAATAGTCAGCTATATTTTTATAAGCTTCAGTATTGTTTAAATTAGATAAACCATAAAATTGAGGCATTGGATCTGAACCTGAATCATAAACACCATTACCATTAATATCTTCAAAATAATCGCCATCCTGAAAAACAGAGTCTTCTGAGTAAATATCTGTTTTAATATATGGTTCACCTGTATAATTAGACTCTTGCCATTCTATATCTATAGAATATAGACCCGAATAAGTTGTGTCCACATAAACCTTTGCAGGTGGCGGAAGGGCAGTAGCTTTTATAAAAATAGAATCTTTTACATCACTATCTAAGTCACCGTCATTCACTTCTAATGTAAATAATTTTAATCCATAACCATCACTTTGGATATTATAAATATCTCCATTTTGAACATCGCTAGAGGATTCCCAAGTATAGCTCAGTTCATCTAATGAAGGTTCATAATTAATTAATTCATTCCCATCTAAATAAATATTATCTAAATCATAAGATTTATTTTCTAACAGTAATAACGAACTTTCAGAATCATTTATATTCATAGGCAAAGCAACTTCTACCTGCTCAAAATCATCATCATTAAAATCATATACAATCAAATCTATACCAGAATCTGCAATAGGTGCTCTATTTTCTAAAGTTATTTCATTAAACACCTGTGATCTTTCTCCTTCTCCAGCTATATTTAATCCAGACACTTCATAACTATACTCAGTTGAAAAATATAATCCTCTATCAACATAAAAAGCAGCTAATGTGTTTGCAATAAGTTCATTGTTTCTATAAATATTATAACTTGTTGATTCATACTGCAATGATCCTGGCATATATCCATCAGTCCATGACAACTCTATTTCTCTATATCCAGAATTAGATTCTAAATCTATAGGTGCTTCAGGAATAATATTTCCAACAATAATTTTGAAAGATCCAGACTGAACTGGGTTAATTAATCCATACTCAATTTGATCTCCATTATTTACTCTAATATAATTAATATCATCTACAGTATAATAAGCCGTATTCCCTCCAGCATCTTCATAGAAATAAAACGATACAGTTGCAATTCCTCCTTCCCAAGTATTAGTCTCTAAATGCACATCCCATTCCTTAACTTCATTCAAATCTTCATATGTACCTCGTATATCATTATTATATTTACTTCCTGAGACAAGAGCACAATCCCAATCCTGATGAGGAAAATGTAACTTAGTCCAATAATTTGGCGTATCAGTTAATTCTGCAACATCATAAATAGGATCGCAACCATCCGTTGCATCTCCAGCAGCTCCTAACATATTTTGAGTATCACTTAAAATATTTCCATTTGGCAGCAACAAATCAACTGATAGTTGAATTCCCCAATCTATATCTGTATCACCCTCTGTCCCATCAAATACATCTTGAGGAATTGCACATGCATTATTTGAATTATCAGAAGCTCCATAACCTCCAAGAGAATTTGCCCGTACTCTAAAACAGTACTCTTCATCAGCACTAAGATCTGAAATAGTTGTATATAAATCATTAGTTTCCATAATGATATTATCATTAATATCTATTACTTGATAAACATAACCAAAACCTCCATAATTTTCCAGAGCTGACCAATTTAATATTACTCTACCGTTACCTGCTTCTGCTGAAAGATCTGATATAATAGGTAATGGCCAAGTGGTAACCGTTATTGGATCAGATATTTCACCTTCAGTGAATTCTGAATTAGATGCACTGATTTTATAACTATATGAATGATTTGCCAATAATTCATACCCATCATAAATATCATTAATATATGGTGGAGGATTCTCTATAGTATTTATATTACTTGCAATTAACTGCTGATCTCTATAAATATTAATAAAATGATTTGGTTCATCAAGAATAGTCCATGTTATACTTACATAGCCCTCATTTCCAATAGCATTAAAATTAGAGACTTCCGGTGGATAAGGCATCTGAGGGTAATCACATATAGTTTGTACATTTGATTCTCCAAATTCATGAATTGCTTGAACATCTATGCAAACCTGTTCTCCAAAATTTAAACCTGAGAGTGTATATGTGTTTTCGTTAATTTCAACTGTATTAAAGTTATCAGATGATAGCCTGAATAAATACTCTGATATCGAGGCATAAGGAACAGGAGTCTCCCATGACAAGCTAATTGAACCTGGGCTTGATAATGATGTTAAATTTTCAACTAATGGGACAGGATAAGGTTGAATGCTAATAGATGAACCAACAAGCCCTCCGTTACCCTGAGAATTAATTCCTTGAACTTGATAATCATAATATACATCTGAGTAGAACGAAACATTGTAATCAGTATAACTCATTATATTATTATTAACAGTACCTATTATTTCACCATCTCTTATAATATTATATTCAGAAGCATTATTTACAGAATTCCAATCCAATGATATCTGCGCTTCACCCGATTCATGGGCAGTAATCACTACCTCTCCAGGCAACGGCTCATCTTCAGTATCAAAAGTAAATTCAGTAATTGAATATCCGGCTGTATTAATAGTTTTTATATAATATGTATATTCAGATCCCCAATCTAAGTCTTCAATTGTAAATGGAGATGGTATTACAACCCCAGGATCATTTTCACTAGCTAGTAATCTATATATCCATATAGTGCTAATTCCACATGGCTGGTTCCAATCTATAGTTGCAGAATTTAAATTAATATTTATATTTATATCTTCTAATTCTCCAGGAGATTCTATGCATGAAGGATCATTTTCATCACAGCAACTTCCATCATATTCCGTTGCCAACGTATTAAATGAACATGAAGATTCATTAGTGCATCCTAAAATTTCAAGCTCATCACACACAGCATCAAAATCTGTGTCCAACAAACAATCCCCATTACAATCATAATATTGATCAGGGTATTCACATGAACCATCATCTTCTGTAGCACTTGAGTCATAATTGCATGCATTAGAATCTGTACATCCTGAGACCTCAAGTTCATCACATACACCATCAAAATCTGAATCTAACAAACAATTCTCATCACAGTCATAATACTGTTCTATATAATAACATGACTCATTATCAATTGTAACTAATTCTGAGTAATTACATGCCTCTGGATCAGAGCAACCTACACATATATCTCCTCCATCACAATCGCCACATTGATCAATAATATTGCTTTCACAATACAGCTCATCATTAACATCTTCATTATTAAGTACCCAACCATCAGGCTCTTGCCCAGTACAAAACTCTATAGGATCGCCATATCCAAGCCCATCACTATCATTATCATAATAATATTCAGTAATATCGCCTGATTGAGCACAGCCACCTATAACAACTCTTATATTTGGAATAAATTCATTTGTAGCTGGATTATAATCAAGTTCTAATTGACCTTGCGTTATTACCACATTATGAACATTTCTCATATCATAGCTAGAATTACCAATATATAAAAATATTTCATAATTTTCCGACAGTTCTTCCATATTCCATGATAGCTCTATATTATTCGTTCCACTATTCAAATTAGTAAAACCAGTAATATCCCATATCAATAAATCAATTGGATCATGAAGATTTTTTCTGTCAATATAAAATTCTGGATTATCACACTGATTGCCAGTTTCATCAAAAGTGCCCACCCAATCAAAATTAAAAAATGAAATATCTGTATAATATCCTTGTGGTGGAGGAAGATCATATTCATCTTCTCCAAACTGAAAATCATCATTACAGTTTTCACACATACCTAAAATGATATAATCAGAAGCCCCCAGCCCCTCAATATCATCCGCAGTAATTGTCATAGACCAATCTTGCGAAAGGAGAAAACCATAGAATATAATTATTAATATGTTATTAATTTTTCTCAATTTTTTAATCAATACTATTCAATAAAAACTACCCTTATTCTGTTATAGAAATTATGAAAATTATCACAATCTTGCAATTAAGCTAAAAAATAAAATAAATGTGATTGAAATCACAAAATCAGCATAATACAAGAAAAGCCCCTGACTAATTTGCCAAGGGCTCTCTATTTAATTAACAGACTATTTATATAACAAACTATTTCAATAGCATTACTTTTTGAGATGCTATGTTTGAACCTGCAATTACTTTTACAATATATACGCCACTCGCAATATTACCTGCATCCCAATTAATATTATAATAACCAGGACTCATGTCAGCAGACATTAAATTAGCTACCAACTGACCAGTCACGCTATATACACTTATATCTACAAACGCATCTTCACTTAAATCCAAATTCAATGTTGTTACTGGATTAAATGGATTTGGATAAGCATTACTTAAATTAAACTGATCTGGAATTGGGTTTAAAAATGAACTAACATTACCAACTACAATTGAAGCATCATTTAATGATTCAAGCTCTACTGTCTGTTGATCTTTCATATCAATAATATCATTATTAATAATCATATGCACGTCCATATCTATATTGTCCATATTCCATTCTAGTTTAAATTCATTTAATCCAAATAAATCTGCTGAAATATTCCATATCTGATAATCTGTGAAATTATTTGATTTTATATCTCTATATAAATACAAATCTTCATCATCTATATGAATATCAATTGCAGATTTATTACTAAATCTAGGATTAGGAAGATCATATTCATCTTCTCCATATTTAAATTCAGAATTAGCATTGTCAGCTAATCCAACAACTAGATAATCTCCAAAACTTTCACCATCTAATGCCTTTGCTCTAAGCTCTAATACCCATAGATTATCATCTGAAGTTTCTCTAGCCAAATCACTTCCTGATCCATCATCAGTAGTAAAATGTATATTTAAATCTCTAGAAGTATTCACCCAGTATCCACCTGAAGGATGAAGTACATCATATGGAAAATGAGAATCACCAAACCAACCATTAATTGAAGGGGCTATCCACCCTGCATTAACCGCATCATCCCAAGACAAAGTAACTTCATCATATTCCACACTAATCTCTGATTTAGCAGTCAACACTACAAGAGGATTTGCAATTAGATTCCAACCTTCAGTTAATGACAAACTAGCTAATGAACCTTCTTCAGGATCTCCTGTAACTGGATCACCTTCTAAAACAAGAATATCATCATTTGCCAATGCAAGATAAAATCCTTCACCATGATCTAATGATAAATTTTCATATTGTCCATCTGCATCATATGCCACCCAATTTTCTCCCCAATTACCAAATGAAGTAGATAAATTATCTACCATCAGCTCTCCATTTGGACCATCAGAAACATCTAAAATAGAACCAAACAAATTCCATCCGTCATTGAGTGATTTAGAAATTGTATGTGCAGCTAAAGTAAAGTTTCCAGAAGAAGCATCTTCATTAGACTCTTGGTTTTCTCCACTTGCATCACCAATATCAGTTACAATCACTCTAATTGATGCACTTTCATGAATTTCAGTTCCATTTGAAGCAACAGAACCAGTATATGTTCTATCATCTCCTGAAGCTGAATATGAGAATAAATTAGCATTTTCATCTTCATCAACCCATCCACTTTGCCCAAGAAACTGTATATCAATTGCTGATATAAATCGATCATTGGTTGTACTGAAGTCAACAGTATAATCATCGCCTACAGAGTAAATCTCTCCACCACTTGGATTGTTTACTGTTACTTCAGGACGAGCATGAGTGTGTTGAGATGTTGTAGTCACGGCATCACCTTCATCATCACTATTAAATGCTTCAACAGTAAATTCATAATCTGAATCTGCATCTAGAGATGGCTCATGGTGAGTATATGTAGCACCATCACCATCATCATTTTGATATGTTGCTCTTTCTTCACCATTCATCGATACAACAAAATATAAAGTATTATGTAAATCCCCTGTATATGCTCCATCAAAATCTGATTCTAGAACACCTTCTGCCCAAGAAATCTGAACTTGCTTAAATGCATTATAAGCATCATCTACACTTAAATTGTTTGCAGCTACTGGAGCTGGTTCATTTAAAACAGTTATTGTAAATGAATCAGAAGCAGTTTCACCATAACTATCTGAGACAGTAAGAGTAAATACGTGATCACCTTCAGCAAGAGCCTGGTCATTTTCTACTTCAGAATATTCTGGTATTTGATTTCCAACTGAATTTTGAGCTGTTCCATCTAAATCCCAACCATAAGTCAAATAATCTGAATCTGAATCATCAACAGAATGAGATGACATTGAAATATCAAATGCATCTTGATCTGTTGGCATATACCATGTTTGATCAGATCCTGCATCAACTGTAGGCCCTTCATTTCTTTCACCTTCAATACCAACAACTAAAACTGATTGATCAGAATCACCATAGGTATCTGTAACTGTTAATTCTAAAACATAAACATCTGATGGAAGATTATCTGAATATGTAATAACATCAGAAACTTCAATAGGATTAATATAAACTTCTCCACCACCATAATCATATACCGGTTCACCAATATCATAAGAACCATTCTGATTTAAATCACCATAAGACCAATCTAAATCTTCACCCGCTATGAGTGAATATGAATATGACAAATCATCCCCATCATCATCAGATGATG
>ASPJ01000003.1 GCA_000405805.1 Fidelibacterota bacterium SCGC AAA003-L08 | reverse complement strand
CCAATACGCAAGAAATTTGCAGATTTCAAATTCGAGTATTTTGTAAATTCAATTATATTTTTTTTTGTACGTTTAAAAGATGAATTTTTTTCAATTAATGATATATAATATTTTCTTCGTTCACTCTGTGTTTTAAAATCATCTATTTTAATTTTTCTGAATTCAGTTGCCAATGCAAGTTCTCCTCTTGCAGCCAACCAGTTAGAAAAATGATTTCTTGAAGCATGAAAATAGATTGATTCTTCTGGTATATTATGTAATTTTTCTATAAGTTCATCTATATTCGTTGCTCTGTCTATTTCTATATCATTTTTATCTCGTATTATAAAATCACCAAATCCAAAGTTATTTTTTATAAATGATTTTATATTTTTAAAAAATTTTGGAGAATTTTTGTTAAGGATAGATGAACTAAATTTTTCAGAAATTTCATTTATATTTAATTTTTGTTCACTTGTTTGTAATAATATTGGAATTGTTTTATTATTATTTCTTATATATTCAGCAAAATCTAAACCTGCAGATTTTTCTAATTTATTTTTTTTAGGGAATCTGATGTCAGCTATAATTCCCAACAAGTTCTTATTATATTTTTTATATATATTTACTGAATCTTCATATGTTTTTGCCAATAATATTTTAGGTCTTGCTCTCATATGTAATAAGCGCTGTTCAGTATTTAGACTCTTGTCCATTAGTTGTTTCGTATGGAATATAATTTCTTTATATAATATTGGCAGTAGATTTGAATAATTTCTAGGCGTATCTTCAATCAGAAGGATAGTCCTAACATCTCCTATTTCAATATCTCTGCTAATGTTTTTACGGTCTTCATAACTTTTTATTATAGCGGGAAAGATATTTGAATTTCCAGACCATATAAATATATCATCAATATATTTAATGTGTTTATTATGAAGTTGTTTAATTTCAGATTCATCAAAAGCAAGGAGTACAATTGGCACTTCTGGATATAATGATTTTATATTTTTACTGAAACTGACAGGATCGGTATCTGCAATACGCAACATTACTATTACTAAATCAAAATTTCGACTATTTAATAACTCCAGAGCATTTTTTGCAGTATTAGCACTCCATATTCTAGGTGCATAGCTTAGATTCATACCCTGGAATTCATGTAATATTTGTTCAGATAAATTGCCATCTTCTTCAAGAATAAATGAATCATAAGGACTGGAGACTAATAATATTTCATTTATTCTATGAAGCATTAAGTCATGATATTTCAATTCTTTAGAATTATTATGGATTATATTATTTTTTTCAGTCTTTTTCAAGATAATCCTGATAGGCCACCAGAGAGATGGTCAATATCAATATCAATAAGAGATTTTAATTTTAGTAAAATTTCAGAAGAGGGAGTATTGAATATTAAATCATAATTTGAAGGAATTAATAACCAGTCACCATTCTCGATTTCAGCTTCAAGCTGACCTTTCCCCCATCCAGCATAACCTAATGCAAATTTAAATTTATTAGGTCCAGTTCCACTTTTTATATCACTAATAATATCAGTATTTGATGATAATGAAATTGATTTTGAAATATGGATTGTTTCATTTGTTTGATATTTATAATCATGCAATATCATTCCTGTTTCAATTTGCACAGGTCCCCCAAAATATATTTCCATATTTGGTTTTAGTTGTTCCATCCCCATTTCTATTAATATATTTTGGATGTTTTCTGAAGAAATTGGTTTGTTGATGATTATACCCATTGCACCGAGGTTATTATGATTACATACATAGATTAAGGATTTATTAAAAACAGAATCATTTAGACGAGGCATAGATACGAGAAAATTATTAGAGAAGTTTTCCATAAATGTATTAGAATTTAAGTATCAATAACTGATTATAAAAGCATGAAATGATAAAAATAACGAATATATATTTAATCTTATTAATTTTTAGCTGTGCATATCAAGGAGCTCCTCAAGGAGGGCCTAAGGATGTTAGAGGACCAGAGTTATTAAGTGTAAGCCCTGTTAATGAATCTCAATTAACTAATGATAATAAAATTGTAATTTCCTTCGATGAAAATATTAGTCCAAATACAATTATTAATTCAATCTCTACCAATCCGAACATAGATATTATTACTAAAGTAAAGATGAATAAAATTATTATCAGGCCATTATATGCTTGGCCTAAAGATGAACTGGTTAAAATCAATCTAAATAGAAGTATTGCTGATTTTCATTCAAATTATATAAATCAAAACATTCAATTATTGTATAATTTAAATAGTAGAGAATATTGTTCAATAAATGGTAATTTAAAAAATTATAGAGAAGGTATAGTTTATAATATATTTGTATATGATTGGCCACTTGATATTTCGAAGGAACCCCTAGACATAATTAATACAGATGATTATTATAATTTCACAATTAATTATTTGGAACATGGGAGATATATTTTAATTGCTTCAGAGGGGAATTTAGATGTTTATAATAATTACTATGGTGTAAATACAATTGACTATACTGAATTAGATGAAAATAATTGTGTGGAAAATATTTCAATATACATAGATAAACCATTAGAAAAACTAAAATTAGCCCGGGTTGAAACAGTGAATTCAAATTTCTTAAATATTTTTTACGATAACAATATTGTTGAACCTTACTTAGTTGACTCTAATATAGGAGACAGTATACATATTAATTTAAAAAGAAAGAATAGGCTACATGAATATAGTATTGAACCATATCTATATATAGTTAAAGAAAAATTAGATACAATTCCACCTTCAATTATTTCAATAGAAAATACTGATTCTATAATAGTAGTTGATTTTTCAGAACCAATCAATTATAAAAAATTATTAATGGAATGTAAGCAAGGAGATGATTGGTTTCAAGTTGATTATAACAAGATTTCTCCAGTATCTATAGAATTTGAAAATAATGCATTTACTAAAGTAAGATTACTAAGTGAGTTTATCGAGGACTTAAATGGCAATATGATGTTAGATTCTATCAATACATATGATATTAGTAATATCCCTAAATTTGAAGGAAATAGTTTTCTATCAGGAAAAGTTACTGGTAATATTGCTAACAATATTACTGCAGCTAAAAGAGCTGTAATAGTTGAAGCAAAAAATATTTCTTTAAATTTATTTTATAGATATGAGATAGAAGATTCAATATTTATTTTTGATAATTTGCAACCGGGACAATATATTTTTCGTGCTTATGAGAGAAAAAATGATATAGATCCTTTAATATATTATTCAGGATTACTAAATCCATATATAAGAGCTGCAGAATTTAGTATTTATAAAGATACTGTAGAAGTTCGAAAATTTTGGGATGTAGAAGGTATTAATATAGAATTTTAAAAAGGATTAATTGTGAAAGTAGTAGTAACAAGCGGTTATTTTGATCCATTGCATGTGGGTCATATTGAATGTTTGGAATTAGCTAAACAACTAGGTGATAAATTGGTGGTTATAGTAAATAGTGATTTCCAAGCAAAATTAAAAAAAGGGAAATCATTTATGAGTCAAGAAGATAGAATGAAAATTATATCAGCTTTGAGATGTGTTGATGAAGTTTTCCTGTCGATTGATAAAGATAAGACTCAATGTGAATCTTTAAAATATTTAAAACCTCATATATTTGCAAAAGGTGGAGATAGGATGAGCAGTGAAATTCCTGAGTCAGAAATATGTAAAAAACTTGGGATTCAAATAGTGGACCAATTAGGAGAAAAAATCAGATCATCTTCAGCCTTAACGGGCATGAAAGAGATTAAGTAGAACGAATAAATATATCTTTTGGAAGAAAGCACAAGAATAATTAGTTTTAAACCCCTTTTTATTACGTAAAATTTTAACAAGAAATGAACTTGGAGAAAAGTTCATTTTATTGTCATTGGAGGAAAGAATGAAAGAATATACTACAGATAATATTATTAATATTAGCTTAGCAGGTCATGCCTCATCTGGTAAAACTATGCTTGCTGAATCTATGTTATTTAATGCTAAGGTAATCAGAGAAATGGGCAATACTAAAAATGGAACAACAGTTTCTGATTATAGAGATTATGAAATAGAAAATCAACATTCAATGTCTTTGTCGTTGGTTAATTATGAATGGATGGACAAAAAAATTAATCTTTTAGATGTGCCTGGTCAAACTGAATTTCAAGGGGAACTTTTATCAGCACTTAAAGTTTCAGATGTTTTAGCTTTAGTGCTTAATGCTACTAATGATATTGAGGTTGGAGCAGAGCTAGCCTGGAGTTATTCTCAAAATCAATTTAAACTCCCTAAGTTAATTATATTAAATATGATTGATCATGATCAATCTAAGTTTGACAATTTATTATCATCATTAAAAGACAGATTTGGCAGAAGTATTTTTCCACTTATGTTTCCAATCAATGAAGGAGAAAATATTTGTGATATTGGTGATGTCCTAAGGAAAGAAATAATGTCTTTTAAAACCGATTCTTCAGGTAGTTTCTCAGCAAATAAAGCTGAAGGAGATATGGCAAATAAATTAGACTCATTACATAATGAATTGATTGAATTAATTGCTGAAAGTGATGATAGTTTACTTGAAGCTTTCTTTGATAAAGGAGAATTATCTGAAGATGAATTAAGAGGAGGACTTCATGCGGCTATATCAGGAGGCAATTTAGTTCCGGTTTTCTGTGTTTCTGGAGAAAAAAATATTGGTGTAAAACGTCTCATGGATATTATATCAAAATATTCGCCATGCGCAGGAGATATACAGAAAATAAATTGTATTTCATCACCTTCTAAAGAAGAAGTAGAGCATGGTTCAACTATTAATGATTCACTATGTTCGTATGTATTTAAAACAATTAGTGAGCAGCATGTTGGAGAATTATCCTTTTTTAGAGTTTTTTCAGGTGAAGTAAAGTCTGGAGATGATGTCCATAATGTAACTAGAAATCAATCTGAAAAAATGAGACAAGTTTATTATGTATTAGGAAATCAAAGAAAAGATGCATCAAGACTTATTGCAGGAGATATAGGAGCAGCATTAAAACTTAAAGACACCCATACTGGGGATACTATTGCAGACCAATCTAAACAAATAATGCTAACTCCAATTAATTATCCTAGTCCATGTATGTATTTAGCTGTTTCTCCAGCCTCAAGAGGAGATGAGGAAAAACTCGCCATTGGATTATCTATTATGCATGAAGAAGACCCAACTTTCTCATATAGAGTTGATCCAGAATTAAAACAAACTATAGTATCAGGTACGGGAGATACACATTTGTCTATGAATTTAAATAGAATTAAATCAAGATTTGGGATAGACATTTCCAAAGAATCTCCTAGGATACCATATAGAGAAACAATTACGTCACCTTCAAATGCAAAATATAGGCATAAAAAACAGTCCGGGGGATCTGGTCAATTTGCTGAAGTTTGGTTGAAAATTCAACCATCAGTGAGAGGCGATGGAGTTGATTTTAGCCAATCATTATCAGGCCAGAATGTTGACAGAGGGTTTGTTCCTTCAGTTGAAAAAGGTATTAATATTGCATGTGAAGATGGAATTATGGCTGGTTGTAGAGTTGTAGATCTTAAGATTGATTTTTATGATGGAAAGATGCATCCAGTTGATTCAAATGATATGGCATTTCAGCTTGCTGGTAGGCATGCATTTCTTGATGCGTTTAAATCTGCTAAGCCAAAACTACTTGAACCTATTTATAAAATACAAGTAAAAATTCCTGAAGATTGTACTGGAGATATAATGGGTGATATTTCTGCAAGACGTGGAAAGGTTGGAGGCATGGATACAGATGGTAATTTCCAAATTATAAATGCTGAGGTTCCTCAAGTGCATTTGCATGATTATGCCACAGCTCTAAAAGCAATGACTAGTGGCAGAGGAATGTTTTCTCAGGATTTTTCTCATTATCAAGACATGCCTGTTAATGAATCAAATAAAGTAGTTTCAGAATTTGAAGCCTCAAGATAATAATAAAAAAGTAAAACATTTATTTTCTCCGTGGAGGATGGAATATGTATCTTCTCCTTCTGCAAGCGACAATATATTCTTAGATGCATTGAAAGCTAACAATGATCGTGAATCATTAATATTGTACAGAGGAGTATTATGCTTCGTTATTATGAATTTATATCCATATAATAATGGACATCTATTGATTGTACCATATCGAAAAGTAGGTTCTATGATTGATTTAAATGAAGATGAACTAAAAGAGATTATGTATTTATCCAGAGAAAGTATGAAAATTATTAATGAGAAGCTAAACTCTGATGGATTTAATTTTGGATTAAATACTGGAAAATGTTCTGGCGCTGGGATAAAAGATCATATTCATTTCCATATTGTTCCAAGGTGGAATGGAGACAATAACTTTATGCCTGTATTAGGTAATACTAAGGTTATAGTTCAAGGTTTGCAGGATACGTATGATGAATTACACCCATTATTTCAAAAAATATCTTAATAATTTTCTTTTTAGGATATACTTAATATTATTTAATTTAGAATATAGTTTTAAACTAGATATTCCGGTGTAGCTCAGTTGGTTAGAGCAGCGGACTGTTAATCCGCGTGTCGTAGGTTCAAGTCCTACCACCGGAGCACTGATCATAAATGTAATCAGTAAGCGTTATAACAGATGCTTGCTGATTATATTTTGAAACAACAACATTAACGTAATGACATTATATAAATATTCAATATTAATCATTTTTTCAATTATTTTCTTTGGCTGTGATAGTCATGTTTATCATCAAATAATAAATTCTAATGAAGACAATATAGATGCTATAAATATATTAAAAAACTCAGTATTAACTCAGGCAATTAAATTTTCAGAATCAGGTAATATTGAAAGTAGAACTTTTTATAATGATAATAAAAAAATTGGGATATGGACTTCCAATGATTTTTTTTGATGAGAAGAATATTGTTTTGAATTATTATTCGAGTGGTATTTTGAAAAGCAAAGGGTACCAAAATAGTCATGGACAACTTCATGGTCATTGGTCATATTATAATAGAAATAGTGAGTTAGAAAGTGATAGATATTACTTCCATGGAATCCCTGATGGAGATTGGTATTCATATAGTCATGATAATAAAAAAATAGTTAATCATGATTATATAAAAGGTAATGGAGTTTGGGAAGAATTTTATAATAAAAAAAATAAAATCACCTATGAGGATAAGGATACAACATACTCATACTACGAAGATATAATTATCACTATTGAAAGAACTTCTTATCAGAATAATAAGTTGTCGGGTCCATATATGTCTAGATATAAAAATGGAGAGTTCAAATCAATAGGGAACTATGCGGATGGCAAAAAAAATGGAGAATGGAAATACTATAATAATCTTGGTAATATAGTAAAGGTTGAGAATTATAGTATGGGGTTATTACATGGTGATTTGAAACATTATTTTGATGATGGCCAGAATATCAAAATAATTGGTCAGTATCAAAACAATAGAAAGACTGGTGATTGGTTTTGGTATTTTGATATCAATAAGAAATCAAGCTATAGAAAACATTATTCTAGCTAAGTATAATAAAAAATTGTTAAGCAATAAAATTAAATTTTTTTCGATGTTAATATGTACTATACTATTGCTGATATATTATTATTTAGTATGGTGGGTTTTATAAATTATTTTGAAGTCAAAAATTCAAAATCATCCTAGACTCTATCTTGATATCTATAAGTCTAACAAAGATGAATACAGTGTGAAACATTATGAAAATCAATACAATAATGATGGTAGTTTAAAAATCCAGTTAAGTTTAATTCCTTCTGATTTTTTTTCTGATGAAAAATCAGATAAATCAAAATTATACAACCTCAATAAAATTGAATATCAATTATTAATCAATTTAATTAATAAGCAAAAAAAAGTAATTCAAGTATACTCTAATAAAAATAAAATAGAACAATTGAATATAGTTAATTCTAGTCTTAAATTGATGCTTAAATATGAAGAAATGTTTTTAAAATGGTTTTCTGAAAACAAGGATTTTTAATGAATAATGAGAGTTTAATATTTGATTGGTTGACATATGCTTGGTTGAATGAAAATATTGGAACAGTCATTATAGGATTAATAGTTTCAGTTAGTATATTATTTCTTTTTCCATTGTTGTTAGGATATGATTTAAAAAAGGAAGAAGGCAAAAAGAAGGATAAGAATAAATTAGATGAATAATATTATTTATTTCATAGGGTTATTAATATTTCTTTTTCTATTTATTGCATTAGGGAAAATAGTAAGGCTTGAAAAAGAGATAAGTAAATTAAATAATATTGTTGATCATTTATTAAAAAAAATAAAAAAATAGTCAATTTATTTTCTTCCATTAGGTTAGTATTTATCGGTAAATTTTAAGACCTAAAACATTACAAATAATTAGATAATTTGGAACAAAAACAACAAAACAAAATTAACGACTCTATTTCTGATGCAACTATGAGTTCTGCGGCATATGCAAGATTCTACTCATTTTTTTTGTTGCCGTTGATGGTTGCTGTCCTAGGCAGTCTCTTTTTTATTGGTTTTAAATCTATTACTGAGGAAGATAATGATTTTACAAAATTAATAAGTGATATTAATGATGGTTCACATAGCAAGAGATGGCATGCTGCCTATAGATTGGGGGTAGAATTATCTGCTAATTCGAATTCTAAAGCTTTCCCAGATGAACAGCGTGAAAAAGATATGCTCATTAATACATATAAGAATTCGATTGATTATGAAAAATCTATAAGCGAAGATAATAAAGATAAATATAACCTTAGATCATATTTAACAATAGCGATGGGAAAAACTAAAGATACTTATTATGGAGAAATTTTATTAGATGGCCTTACCTCTGAATCTTCAACTATTCGTCTTTCAACCATACAATCTTTAGGTGAAATTCAATATAAACCAGCAGTAAAAAGAATTTCAAATATTATTAATTTTACTAATTGTTGTAAAGAGAGTCCGGGTATTAATACGATTACATGCTGTGTAGATGATATTGAAGTACTTACTGCAGTTATAGCATTAGGTAAAATTAGTGATATCAATTCTATTCCATTATTAAAAAAGATGCTAAATCATGAACAACCAAATATAATATGGGATTCGGCAATTGCACTTGCAAAAATGGGTGATGACTCTGGCAAAGCAATCATAAATGATTTATTAGATAGAAAATTTTATTATAATTACAAAAATATCAACGAAGAAGAAATGATTAATACAATATTAGTCGCAGTGCAAATTTCTTTAGAACTTAAAGACCCTATTTTTGAAGAAAATTTAAATTATTTAGCATCGAGTTTAGAGTCTAATCCTGATATTAGAAATGCTGCAAAAATAACTATTGACAAGATATATAATTAAAGAGATTACAATTGAACAAAGATAATAAATTTATTCCTAAAGCTTCTATAGGTAAGGATAAAGACAAGAATGGCCAGATAGATAGAAAAAGTTTCATTGGCTGGTTGAGCATTGGCTGGCTAGCGTTTGCTGCAGCAACAGGTGGTTATTTTATTTCTATGATTAGATTTTTATTCCCAAATGTTTTGTTTGAGCCTCCTCAAAGTTTTAAAATAGGAGAGCCAAGTGATTTTGAAAAAGGCAAAGTAGATTTGCGTTTTAAAAAACAATATAATATTTGGGTAGTAAGAAATGATGAGGGAATGTATGCCTTGTCAACTGTTTGTACTCACTTAGGATGTACCCCGAATTGGTTGTCTACAGAAAGAAAATTTAAGTGTCCATGTCATGGTAGTGGATTTCGAATATCAGGTATTAATTTTGAAGGTCCTGCGCCAAGGCCACTGGAACGTTATAAAATTTCCTTGGCATCTGATGGTCAGGTCATTGTAGATAAAAATAAATCTTTTAAACAGGAAAAAGGAGAATGGGAAAGAGAAGAATCATTCCTGAAAGTATAATAAATGAGCAATAATAAGAAGAAAAGATCATTATTAAATACTATAGCAGAATCCCAAGTTTGGAAATCTATTTTCCGATCTGGAGTACCAAGAACAAGACGTCAACGGATGTATGCTGTTTTAGGAAATGTATTTTTACATTTGCATCCTGCAAGACTTCCTCGTCATGCTGTTAAAATTGGTTATACATGGTGCATGGGTGGATTATCTTTCTTTTTATTTGTTGTTTTGACGATAACTGGGATTCTATTAATGTTTTATTATAGACCTACAGTAGAGTACGCTTATACAGATATTATTGATTTAGCAGAGCAGGTCCCTTTAGGTATTATGAGGGAACTCCACAGGTGGGGTGCACATGCAATGATACTTACTGTATGGCTCCATATGCTAAGGGTATTTATGACAGGTTCATATAAACCTCCCCGAGAATTCAACTGGGGAGTTGGAGTTTTATTAATGACATTAACAATGTTTCTTAGTTTTACAGGTTATTTACTTCCATGGGACCAATTAGCTATTTGGGCTGTTACAGTAGGTTCTAATATGGCTAGAGCTCATCCATTTATTGGTCATGAAGGTCCAGGTGCATCTTTATTGGCTATAGGCGATATTAATTTAGTGCACTCTGCTTCAGATGTAAGATTTGCTTTATTAGGAGGTAGGTTTGTTGGTGAAGCTACTTTATTACGATTTTATGTTCTTCATTGTATAGCTGTCCCATTTATTGCAATGATATTTATGGCAGTACACTTTTGGAGAATAAGAAAAGATGGTGGTATATCAGGACCACTTTAAAGGATAATTAATGCTTGGGTTAATAAAAGACTTTATAGATTTTTTAACAACACCAACAATATCGTTTACATTGTTAACGGTATTGACACCGATTTTATTTCCCCCTACAGATTGGTTTGATAAATTAAGCAGAAAGCTTAAAGTAGATAAGCTATGGACTAATAAAGGTGGATTTGTTGGATTATTATTAATTACAATTTTCATGGTAATGGGATACACTGACCCTAATTTCAGTAAAATATTAATGAAGCCTGATAATTTTCCAATAGTCCTCCTTATCTATAGTATGTTTTTTTATATCTGGTGGGGGATGAAACAGGCCTATGAAAATGATGCTAGGCTTGCTGAAGGTAAAAAACCAAATGAATATCACGATCCAGATGATAAAGTATTAGTTTGGCCTGATTTAGTATATATTGAATTTATTGCATTATTATTATTCATGGTCTTTTTGATTGTATGGTCTCTTCTAGCAGCAGCTCCATTAGAAGAACCCGCAAATCCAGCCTCTACGCCAAATCCTTCGAAAGCTCCTTGGTATTTTTTAGGGCTACAGGAAATGCTAGTTTATTTTGATCCTTGGATAGCGGGGATTGTTTTTCCAATGTTTATTATAATTGGTATGATGGCCATTCCATATATGGATATTAATACAAAAGGTAACGGGTATTATTCTTTTAAAGAGAGAAGGGCAGGTTACTTTATCTTTATGTATGGCTGGCTTGTTTTATGGGTTTATTTAATTATAGTAGGCACATTTTTTAGAGGTCCAAACTGGAATTTCTTTGGACCATTTGAATTCTGGGATCCCCATAAGGTAGTTGCTTTAAATAATGTTAATTTATCTGAGTATATATGGGTCATAGGTTTAGAGAAACCACTTCCTTCAAATATTTTATTAAGAGAAGCTGTTGGATTTTTAGTTGTATTTGCTTATTTTGCATTTATTCCACTAGCACTTTCCAAGACACTTCTAAAATCAATGTATGAAAAGTATGGCTCAATAAGATATGGGACATTAATGTTTTTTGGCTTATCAATGTTAGCTTTACCAATTAAGATGTATTTGAGATGGGTATTTAATCTGAAATACATAGTCTCAATTCCTGAATGGTTTTTCAATATATAGAAGGTATTTAATTTGGATTATTTTAATGATGAAAGATATTGGGATATAAAACTACTTAATAAGTGGTTTGCAATATCAAGCATATTATTTCTCTTTAGTATTATTTGGATGTTTGTTGATGATAATGATGACGAATATAAAAATTATCAAAAAGATTTTAGGAAATTATCAGTACAAGTAGAAAGAGAGAAATTAGAAATAGAGAAAGAATTAGTTGAGAGTGAAAGAAAAGGATATGAACTTAAATATGAGCAAGCTCAGTTAGAGCTTGATTCTAAGTCAGGCCTTTTAACTAATCTTAAAGAAAGATTAATTCAAGCTGAGGGATATTATTATAAAGCAAATATGGAGTACCTCAGTAAAACGGCTGATATTGATGAACTGAAATATTTATATGAAGATCAAGAAGTTCACTCCCATAAATCTGAATTTCATAATAATAAGTATAAAGAAGATTATAATAATGCATTACAAGTATTGCATGGTTTCAAGCTTATTAAAGAAGAAAAAGAATTAAATGTATCAACTCTTAAAGCTGAAATAAAAGAACTTGAGTCCCCTTCAAAGTTAGCCTCAGATGAGCTGAATGAATTCCTTAAAAAGCTAAATTTAGTTGATCAGAAGTTAAAAAAATTAGATCGATCAGAGATGTCTACTTCTAATAAGATTGCTGATGTTGTAAGAGATTTACCAATTATAGATTTTATGGATCCATATTACAAAATAAATCAAATTGTAGTAAATGATATAAAATATGATGTTAATTTTGCAACAGTTCAAACGGTAGACAGGTGTACTAGTTGTCATTTAGGAATTGATAATCCAGATTTTCAAGATGCAAAACAGCCATTTACAACTCATCCAAGATTAGATTTATTTCTTACCTCCAGCTCTGCACATCCAATGGAAGATTATGGTTGTACTGGTTGCCATTCTGGAAGAAGTAGAGGAACTTCCTTTGTAACAGCAGTACATATGCCTCAAAATTTAGATCAGAAAAAACATTGGGAAGAAGATTATGGTTGGGAAAAAATGCATCACTGGCTAAAACCTATGCTCCCAGCACAATATTCTCAGGCAGGATGTTTTAAATGTCATTCAAATAAACCCTATCTTGATGGAGCTGATAAACTTTCTCATGGTTTAGCTCTTATCCAGAAAAATGGTTGTAATGGCTGCCATCTAATGCAGAATTTTGCAAAGAGAAAGGATCCAGGCCCAGATTTATCTAAGATTGGTACAAAAACAGACAAAGAGTGGGCAATGAAGTGGATTAAAGACCCAAAAAGCTTTAGGCATAATGCAAAGATGCCTTCATTTTTTGGGCAAGATAATAATTCTGATCCAGCCTCAATTAAGAGAACAGATACTGAGATTTTTACAATGGTAGAATATTTATTTAAAGATAATAATAAGTTAGAGGGCAATTCAAAAAAATATATTGGTGATAAAAATAATGGAGAAAAACTATTCAATGCAGTTGGATGCAATGGATGCCATGTGATTACTCCAGATAAATCTGATTTACCAGATATAAATAACTCATATACATTATTATCAGAGCAAGGTCCTAATCTGATTAATCTAGGGTCTAAAACAACCTCCGAATGGGTATATAAATGGATTAAAGATCCAACCTCATATTGGCCTGATACTAAAATGCCAAACTTAAGGCTGTCAAATGAAGAAGCAAAAGATATTACCGCTTATTTAATGTCATTTACAGATGAAGAATTTGAAGAATTAGATGCCCCTAGATTAAACGAATCTGAATTAGATACAATAGCCCTTGGTTGGTTGAATAAAATGTATCCTGAGGTTGATGCTGAAAATAAGTTTAATCAAATGAATTATTCAGATAAAATTGATTATGTTGCAGATAAAAGCATTAGATATTATGGTTGTACTGGATGTCATGATATTCCCGGTTATGAAGATTCTAAACCTATTGGTGTAGAACTTACCTATGAAGGTTCAAAACCAATAGATAAATTAGATTTTGGTTATATCCATGATATTGACCATGCTAATTATGCTTGGTTCGAGCAGAAGCTGAAAAACCCAAGAATTTTTGATAGAGATAAGGTTGTTGATCCTGAAGATAAATTAAGAATGCCTAATTTTTATTTTACAGATGAAGAAATTGAGGCTATCGTAACCGCTATATTATCTTTCTCAGAAGATCAATTATCTCCAGATATTATAGCTGATAGATTTACATCTAAAGAAGCATTAGAAGGTCATAGAATTATTAAAGATTTAAATTGCCAAGGATGTCATATCATTGAAAACTTGGGTGGTCAAATTGCTGATAGAATGGAATTACCTGAATTTGCTCCACCTAATTTGAATACTCAAGGAGATAAAGTTCATTCAGAATGGCTCTATCACTTCTTAGATGATCCAACAATAATTCGTCCCAATTTAGAAGTGAGAATGCCAACATTCAATCTATCTGACAAAGATTTAAATTCATTGATAGCAGCTTTTCAAGATATTGATAATACAGATTTGATATTTGAGTCTATACATTCTGTTGATAAAAAATCTTCTAAGTATAAGGCCGGGAAAAAACTTGCATCATCAGACTTTGGAGCATGCAATAATTGCCATTTTTATGGTGATACATTCCCTCTTCAAGGAGCTATAACATGGGCGCCTAACTTAGCAATGAGTAAAGAAAGATTGAGATCTGAATGGGTTGTTGAATGGTTGAGAGATCCTCAGAAGATAATGCCGGGCACTAAAATGCCTGCACCATATATACCAACTTCGGATTTACTAGATTCCCCGGGTGCGGAAGAAATTTATGGAAAATCATTAATAGAACTTGGCAATAATGATAATCCAGACATAATGCTTGAAGGTTTAAGAGATTACTTATTCTCAATTAAAGGGAAAACTGATATTTCAAATATTGTCAAGGATTACTTTAAAGAAAACGGATATAATTTCAATGAAGAAGAGGAAGAAGATGATGATGATTGGTAATAATTTTAGTTAGAGGAATATATCTTCATCATATTTTGGATATCATCCTCAACGCCTTTAGGTGTCCATTCATTCCCATCGTAATATTTTAAAAATTTTAGTCCTGGTCCAATCAATACAGTTCTCATATTATGCCCTATATCATTTTTTTCAACTCCCCAAAAAGAGAAGGTTGATTGTTTAGTAAGCATATATAAGTCGTTAAGATGCTGATAGCTTGATAAAAACATCCAATTATCATTGTTTGCTTTAAGAATTCGATATTTTTTTTCTAATATAATAGGAGTATCATATAAATGATCAAAACTAATAGTAAGTAATTTAAGATTATCATTATCTTGAAATCTAGTTGCAATCTCTCGTTGTTTGTAAATTAATGCTGGACACATATTAGGGATAGGACATCGACTAAATATAAAAGTTATTAACATGAAATTATCTTCAAAATCACTTAGACTGATTTTATTACTTTCAAAATCTAGAAATGTAGCATCAGAAAATATCTCACCAACTCTTAATGGAGAATATTCATCATCTTCCATCCAAAAATCATCTACTTCATAATGTGATATATCTACATTGTCAATAATATTGAAATTATCAGAATATACATTATTGCCTTTTATAAATAACTTAAAATGAATGCTATCTCCTATTTGGAAATTATCAGCATAGAGATTATTTGATAGTTTGAAATTCATAGTCATTGCCATCATAAATCCCGGGATTTCATCATGGTGTATAGATAATTCATTTCTATCAGAAAATTTATCTAATACTACGCCAACAACATCATATTCCTGGTTTGATTTAGAAGCTTTTGATGCCACATCTTTTTCTGATGAGCAGGATGCTAAAATAGTGAGTATGAATAATATATAGTAAAATGATTTCAATTATAAAAAAAGAAAGAGAGCAGTAGCCCTCTTTCTTATCCAAAATAATTATATAAAACTATTTTTTATGTTTATCGCCTTTTTTCATTTTAAAGGAAAGATTGCTTGATTCATCTTTAGTTATAGTTATTGTTTTAGCTTCTTTAAATCCTTTGAATTTAGAGTCCATTTCATGCCAAGCAACAACTGTATATGTTCCAGCGGGAATATTTTCTATTTGATAATTTCCGTTTTCATCTGTTGTTGCAAAAAACGGATGGTCAAATACACTAACCCATGTTTTCATCCAGGGATGAACATCGCATTTAATATAAAAAGGTTCTTCGAGTTTATCAAATGTAGTTGCTTTTTCTTTTACTACTTTTGGCATTGCAAAATTAAATTGATTATTAATTTTAGCCATTGAATGAATATTATGGAGTGTTGCATCACTATTCTTAATCAATACTTTTTGGCCTTTTAAGATACCTTGAACATGCGGTACATATACGCATCCTTTTTGATCTATTATAGCTGGTTCTTTTGGAACATCATTGTTATAATTGACACCTTCAACCCATACTAAAACATTTTTTAAGTTCTTATCTTTATCAACTACAAAACTTTCTGACATTACTTTCTCACCATGAGACGCACCACATACAGGATCAGCATCCATGGGTATAGATCTAGGTTTTTTTGTTTTTCCTTCAAAGCTAACTGTTCCAACTAAAGTGCCAGAAAAAGCTATTGATAATACTAAAATTGATGAAATAAATACTTTGAACATAATTTCCCCTGAATATTTAATTTAAAATTGTTTACTTAATTTATTAATATTATTAAACCATACACAAGAGTTGAGTGAATTTTTATTATATTAATTAATATATAAAATGTTTAATAATTTCAAGTAATGCAAAATGTGTCAAAAGGATTATTATGTGGGGTGTAATGGTATTTAGTTATCTACTGATGTTGGTATCATTTATTTCTATTATCATTGCTGCTTCCTTGGGGTATTTTAGTTCTAATCAAAATCATATTTTGATTTCATTATTTGCTTCTATTATTTACATGTTATCTCAGACATTAATCTTATTTTATTTTATTACTAGTGGAAGTAAAATTAAAGAACTTATTAAAAATAACAATTTAGATATTTCTAAGTATTATAAGCCTATTTTAGATATGAAGATGAAATTATTTCCTCACATTATGTTGAATATGATTATAATGGGAACTACTTTCATAATAGGTGGAGGTGTCCATACGGGTGTAATATCTACAGATACACATTCACTATGCTTTTTTATTGCTATTGTTCATTATCTCTTTTTAATACTTTTTCAACATAGATGTTTTATAAGAAATACAGAATTAGTAATTTTAGTATCTGACTTAGCAAATGATAATTAGGCTTTATGTATTACATTGCTAAATCATTAGAACTCTTGGGATTATTTCTTATTTTTTTTGGATTTATAAGAAATTTACCAGACTTAATGAATCCATATGATTTTATATATGGTTTGGTTTTATTTATAACAGGCTGGATAATTGAAAAATACATATTAAAATAATTTATGGCATATAAAGATCATTTAAAATCAGTACCTGAACTTCCAGATAAGATTAATTCAAAGAAAAAACGACCTCGTTCTATGGCTGTTGTTGATGAGGATAATTGCACAGGATGTTCAGCATGTGTTCCATTTTGTCCAGTGGACTGCATTGAAACAGTATCAAAGGATAAATATGATATTCCTATTCCACCAGTACAAGTTCGTTTTAATGAGTGTATTGGTTGTCAGATTTGTGCAAGAGTATGTACAAAATTAACATGGGATGCAATAAGGATGATTCCTACTGATGAATTTGAAAAGCGATATAATATAGTGATTGATTAAAATACAGGAGAGTAATTTGAGTCAAGATTCACATCAAGAAAGTTTCATTAAAAAGTATATTTTTTCTCAGGATCATAAAGTAATTGGGATACAGTATGGGTTACTGAGTCTTTTCTTTTTATTATTTGGTTTTTTCCTTATGATGATTATGCGATGGCAATTAGCATATCCTGATCAGGTAATCCCAATTATAGGCCCCTTAATGTTTGAAAATGGAATATTAAGCCCTGATATGTATAATTCATTTGGGGCTATGCATGGAACAATAATGATATTTTTAGGGGTAGTTCCTATTGTTGTAGGTGCTTTTGGGAATTATTTAGTGCCTTTGCAAATTGGTGCTCCCGACATGGCATTCCCTAAACTAAATATGGTAAGTTTCTGGTCATATTTTATAGGGGGATTTGTAATGATGTATGGATTTGTTTTGCCTGGGGGTGCTGCAAATTCTGGATGGACTTCCTATCCACCTCTTTCAGATTTAGCAACAGCAGGGCAAACTGTATGGCTCATTGGAATGGTTTTTCTGATAACTTCATCTCTGCTTGGATCAATGAATATTATTGTAACAATTGTCCAGCTGCGTGTTAAGGGTTTAACATATATGAAATTACCTTTATTTGTTTGGTCACAGCTTGTAACTTCATTTCTATTAGTATTGGCATTCCCTCCACTTGAAGCAGCAGCAGTATTCCAATTAATGGATAGATTAGCTGGAACAAGTTTCTTTTTACCAACAGGGTTAATCCATGGTGGAGCAATAGTAGATGTTGCTGGAGGAGGAAGCCCAATTCTATGGCAGCATTTATTTTGGTTTTTAGCTCATCCAGAGGTATATGTGCTTATTTTGCCTGCAATGGGCGTTGTATGTGAAATCATTGCTAATAACACTCGTAAACCTATTTGGAATTATAAAACGATGGTTTATTCACTGATATTTTTAGGTTTTATGTCTTTTGCTGTTTGGGCACATCACATGTTTCAAACAGGAATGGGCCAGGGAATGAGTGCTTTCTTTCAAATAACGACAATGATTATATCGGTGCCATCCGTTGTAATTCTTTCGGGTTTATTTATTACTTTATGGGGGGGGAGAATAAGATTTAATACTCCCATGCTATTTGCTTTAGCATTTCTTCCTATGTTTGGAATAGGAGGTTTAACAGGTCTTCCTTTAGGTTTAGCTCCATCAGATATTCCATTACATGATACTTATTATGTAATAGGTCATTTCCATTATGTTGTTGCTCCTGGAACTATTTTTGCTATTTTTGCAGGTATATATTTTTGGTTTCCTAAAGTAACAGGGAAACAATTAAATGAAACATTAGGTAAAATTCATTTTTGGTTTTCTTTTGTGTTTATGAATGGGATTTTTATGCCAATGTTTTTACAAGGTATAGCTGGAGTATCTAGAAGATTAGCAGATGGAGGGACAACTTATGCACATGCAGCAAATACAATTCATTACAATGAATTTATGTCTTGGTCAGCATGGTGTTTAGGCTTAGCTCAGCTACCATTTATAATTAATATGATTATGACATTAATAAGAAAAAGAAAAGATAAAGTTGATCCTAATCCTTGGAAAGCTACAACTATAGAATGGACAGATACTACATCCCCTCCATTAGGACATGGTAATTTTGATACTGTACCATCTGTTTACAGGGGTCCATATGAATATAGTGTGCCTGGAGAATCTGAGGAGTTTACTCCTCAAAGTAAAAAAGATGTTAATTCAGAAAATAAATAAGGGAAAAGTAGCAATATGCAAATACCATATAATGAAAAATTAAGACCAGATACCGGGTTATATAATGCAAAGCTTGGTATATGGTTGTTTTTAGCTTCTGAGATAATGTTATTTGGTGGTCTCTTTTCTGCGTATGTATTATTAAGATCTAGTAATGCTGATTTTATGATGCACCAGCATTATTTAAACGTTCCTCTTGCAACATTAAATACAATTATTCTAATAACATCTAGTGTCACAATGGTTATGGCATGGGTATCTTTAAAATTAAATGATTTAAAAAAATATAAACTGTATATGCTACTAACGTTATTATGCTCAGTTGGTTTTCTTATTGTTAAGTTTTTTGAATATTCTGCAAAATTTGAGCATCACTTATATCCATCTACTGATAATTTTTTAGGAACTTATTTTACATTAACTGGATTACATGGGCTGCATATTATTGGTGGAATGGTTGTTATGATTTACTTAGTTGGTCCAGGAGTGAAAATGTGGGAAACAAATAAAGAAAGATTTACAAATAGAGTTGAAGTTATAGGATTATATTGGCATTTTGTTGATTTAGTATGGATTTTCTTATTTCCAGCGTTGTATTTATTATAATTTAAAGGAGACAGATAATGAGCCATGACAATATACAAGATCATATAAAAGTATATAGAAATATTTTTTTAGCATTGCTTACATTTACAGTTTTAACTGTTGCGATATCTTATGTCCATTTTGACTTAGTCTGGGTAGGTATTTTAGTAGGTTTATTAATAGCTGGAATAAAAGGTTATTTAGTAGCAGCTAATTTTATGCATTTGAATAATGAAAAGAAAATGATATACTGGATTTTAATATTAACCGCATCCTTTCTTGTTTTATTATTTTTTATGCCAACATTATGGGATAATAATATTGCTCATAGTGAAACGACTGTATTATTTGATGATCCTGGTGGAAGGGAATATTTAGAAAAAAGTTCTCATTGATATGTCTCTCAGAATTTTTCATATTATATTTTTGATTTCAACAGTAATTTTATTTAGTTTTTTATGTTATTGGAATTATTCAGATTGGCTTACTACAAAAAAAGATATTTCAATATTCTATATGTCTATATCAGCAATATCAGGTTTATTAATTTTTTATTATGGGATTAAATTTTATGATAAAACAAAGAATTTAGATGGATAAAAAATATTACTTAATTTTATTTGTCAATATTACTTTACCATGCGCTACATGTTATCTCCCCAGTGATACACCATTGGCTCAGGGAACAAATAATGCAGTGATATTTTTATTGGGGACTATCAGTTTTGTATTAGTCAGTATAATACTAACTTGTTCTTATTTTTATTACAGATCTAAAAGAGTAAACTATGGAGAGAATTAATATATGATAGAATTTTTTGGTAAATTAGGAGAATACTTAGGATTCCCTATAGCTGCATCTGAACATGCTTTAGGTATTGATCATGTGAATGGATGGGTTCACTGGTTTATGTTAATTTTATTTATTGGCTGGGGAATATTTTTCATTGTTACTTTAGTAAAATTTGGAATAATGAAAGGTGACAGAAAAGCTGATTATGAAGGTGTAAAAAACCATTATTCAACATATGCTGAATATGCAGTTATTGTTTTTGAAGTATTTTTATTAATTGCATTTGCAATACCTGTATGGGCATCAGTAAAAACAGAACTCCCTGATATAGATGATGAGACTGTAGAAATCAGAGTTATAGCACAACAGTTTGCTTGGAATATTCATTATCCAGGAGCAGATGGTAAATTTGGAAATACAAGTATTTATCTTGTGGATGAAGAAGAAGGAAATTTTATAGGATTAGATAGAAAATCAGAATATGGCGCAGATGATATTGTAACAATGGATCAATTGAATATTCCAGTAAATAGAGATATTATGATATATCTATCATCTAAAGATGTTATTCATAGTTTTTCATTGCCCGAGATGAGGGTAAAACAGGATGCAATTCCAGGAATAACTATTCCCGTATTTTTCAAAGCTACTTTGAAAAGCGATGATTTTTTAGAAAAGATTAAATATAATAATAATACAGAAAATTTCTCCCAAAGATATCAACCAGATACTTTTTATGGATTAGATTCATCTTTTTGGGTAGATATAATGAATGATAGAATGAAAAATCAATATAGAGGATATCAAATAGCATGTGCTCAACTATGTGGTAATTCGCATTATAAGATGAGAGGGTTTATGACTGTGCAAACTCAAGAGGAATATGAGTCATGGCTTGATGAAAATGCACCTGAAGAAGAAGATGATGATGATTGGTAAAAAGTATTGCTAGTTTCATTAAAGGCTCAGTTCTTCTGAGCCTTTTTTGTTAGGAGATAAATATGAATAAATATTTTAATATGAATGAAGTACCTATTGGCTCCAAGATAAAAGTTAAAGAATCAAATTTAGTTGGTCATATTGTTGAAATATTTCATTTCCCTACAACGTTTAAAATTGAATTTAAAGATGGTTCTTCTAGAGTGTATAAAACTAATGAGATTGAACTATTAGATGATTTAGGAAAAACTGAAGAAAATGAATAATATTTGGATAATATTAGGGGCATTCTCATGTGCATTAGCAGTCATTATAGGTGCTTTTGGTGCCCATGGACTAAAAGATGTTTTAACAACTGAATATAGTCGTGGTATTTATGATAAGGGTAATTTCTATCATTTCATTCATTCATTTGCACTTATGATTAATGGCATACTATCACAAATATTTAATCAGATAGATCTTTCAATATCAGGATATTTATTTCTAATTGGGATAATACTATTTTCATTTAGTCTATACGTCTTAGCAATTACAGATATTAAAATACTGGGCGCGATTACTCCCTTTGGAGGAGTTTGTTTTATTATTGCCTGGTTATATATAGGTTTCAAAATTTATAATAGCTAATTATGAGATATGGTTTTTATATAATTTTTATTGTCGGTTTATCTCTTTCTAACCAATTTAACCAGGATGATTTGAAACAGGCTAAAGTTGTCGAATTCATATCTACTAAAACAATCAATTATATTGAAAATCTTAAGGATGCCGGTGATAATAAATATTACCATTTTCACAAACAACTAGATGCATATTTTGAAAGGGCTAGAGCGAGAGTATCACTTAATAATATTGAGGGAGCACATTCAGATATAGATCAAATATTATCAAGAGATTCAGAGTATTGGGATGCGTATTATTATAAAGGAAAGTTATTTATGATGGCTGGTGATTATGCTTCTGCATTACCTTATTTAAGCATAGCTGTTGAAAATGGTATGGACTTAAATGATTTATTTCTATTAAGAGGAATTGCAAAATTTGAAGAAGGCTGGGGAGATAGAGGACTGGCTGATTTTGAAAAATTATTAGATAGAAACACTTTATCAAGACTTGATAAATTCACTATATTATTTTATTATAGTAAGATTTCATTTATTTCTGGTGATTTAGATAAAGCATTGCAAAGTGCAATGGATGCATATGAGATTAATTCCCATGACATTGAATTACTAAAGCATAGAGGAAATATTTACAGACTATTAGATATGCCAGAATTAGCAATTAAAGATTTTAATAAGGCATTATCTTTAGGCTACAATAATAGAGATTTATACTTCTATAGGGGTTTATCATACATACAATTAAATAATCATTCTAATGCAGAATCAGATCTAGCAAAATACTTATCATTATCAGGTAATTTAGATTACAATCGACCACAGACATTATTAGAATTTTCAATTGTTAAATTTTATCTAGGTGATAAAGATGAGGCTCTAATTAATCTTAATGAAGTTATCAAACTTATCCCATCTGAAACTTCTGCTTATGCATATAGAGGAGTTATTCATTATCAAAATAAATCATATCAAGATGCAATTAATGATTTTGATATTGGCATTAAATCTGGATTATTTGGGAATGAACTCTATTTATATAGAGGAAATTCTAAATTTTATTTAGAAGAATATAAAGCTGCATTAGAAGATATAAATATATATTTATCAAGGAATCCAAAAGGTGAGGATAATTTGTATGATGCATATATTAACAGGTCTATTATTTTCTATACATTAGAATACTATGATGACGCATTAAAAGATATCAGTAAGGCATTAGAAATAAAAAGTGATGATGGAGAGGCATATGTTCATAGAGCAAATATATACAGATACTTAGATAGAATTAATGAATGTATGAATGATTTAAATAAGGCTTTGGAACTTGGTGAAGATCATATTGATATATATTTGTCTAGAGGACTTATAAATGTTTATAATCAAAATTATGAATTGGCAGAAAAAGATTTAGATATATTTTTAAATAATAACCAAAATATTCATAGGGATGAACTATTAGCTATTTTAAAAAGAGGAATTTCCAGATTTAATCTAAAAAAATTCAACCTTGCAATGGATGATTTTAATGAATTATTATTAAGAGATTCTTCAATTATAGAAGCATATAGATATAGAGCTGAGATTTATTTAATGAATGGAAAAAAACAATTAGCAAAAAAAGATTTAGAACAGGCATTATTATCAGAAGAAACAATTCCTGAGATATATTTATTAAAAGGAATGACTGAATTATCATTAAATAATTTTAATATTGCAATCTTAGATTTAAATCAATTTATAAACCTTAGTTCTACAGGAGATCCCTATTATTTTCATGCATTCCATGAGAGAGGACTTGCAGAATTTTTTATAGAAGATTCAATAGATGCATGTATTGACTGGAATTATGCTGCGGAAAATGGATATTCTAAATCAATCAAATTCATTCGGAAAAATTGCAATATATACTCTGAAGTTCCAGAATAATTATTTTAACCTTTTTTCTTTGGTAGACGTATCTATAAGAGTTAAATTGCATCTTTAATTGTAGAACTGAAATCAAATTTTTGAGGATATATGTATAAAAAGAAAAAATTAGCAAGAAAAAAGCACAGAAAAAATAAATTAAGAGTTAAAGCAAAGATTCAAAAATCATTATTGAAGGCTAAGCCAAAGGCTAAAAAAGTAGTAGTTGAACCTCAAGTAGAATCTATGCAGATAGAAGAAACAAAGGCTCCTGCAGAGGTAGCTCCTTCTAAGAAAGCTCCTTCTAAGAAAGCTCCTGCTAAGAAGGCCACAGCTAAGAAAGCTCCTGCTAAGAAGGCCGCAGCTAAGAAAGCTCCTGCTAAAAAGGCCGCAGCTAAGAAAGCTCCTGCTAAAAAGGCCGCAGCTAAGAAAGCTCCTGCTAAAAAGGCCGCAGCTAAGAAAGTTCCTGCTAAGAAGGCTGCAGCTAAGAAAGCTCCTGCCAAGAAAAAAGATTAGATTAATTATCTAAGATAGTATTAATTAATAAAATAACATCTAATACAGTTAAGATACCATCTTGATCCATATCACCTATGTCATAGTTAGGTTCTTCCATGCCTAATACCATATTGACTAGTATGACAATATCCAATACATCTAATGATCCATCAATATTCAAGTCACCAGGATTAACGGGAAGACCTTCAGTTTCAATACAAACATCATTTGTATGTGATGATTGATAGTCTTCATATACTGCAGTCAGGTCATAACAGTATGTAGTTCCAGATAAAATATTAGTATCAAGATACCATGTACCTTCTGTAAAATCAATAAAACTATTATCTCTAAATAAATTATAACCAATAGGCTCTTCTCGATTTTGAGTATTATTTACTGGTAATTGTAAACGATTACCAAATTCATCATGCATTCTATTATAAACCATGTTGAATTCTAGATGCTCTAGATAACTGAATGATTCACCACAATATCCAGGATTTGTATCAGAGCAATAATCGCAAAAATCATTACAACAATCACCAAAATCAGCACATGCTTCATCACAATAACAACTTCCAGCAAAACTACCACAATAACCATCACAAGAGTCTGTAGGTGGCACATAACAATCTTCTGGACAAGTATTTTCATCTTCACCTGCTAGTTCATCACAATAACCATCACCACAATAAGGTTCAGTATTTCCACCTCCATCGCCGCAATCACCACCATCATTATCGTAACAGGTTAGGTCACAGCCGTATGCCTGATCTTCACAATCTGGAACTCCGTCACCAACCCATCCAGCAGAGCAACAATCATCATCAACACAATCTGAAACATATCCATCTGGACATTGAGTAGGTTCTTCCCATTCAACAAGAATACCATCATCATTTTCAACAACACTTAAATTTTCAGGGAGATCAGCATTTTCATTGGTTATTAGCCCAATAGTTGTTGAAAAATTAAGATCAAATTCAGTAACACAATCATCTTGTTCACATCCAAAGCCATATCCCCAATGAATAATAAAGTCAACATTTGTTCCATCAGGTGTGTTTGGATCACTTTCAATGAAGAATTGTCCTTCATACGTAGTTTGAGAAGGAATCCCATAAAAAATATTATAATCTGCCACGGTTTCGAATACAAAAGGACTATTTATTGTTAAAGTTGCACCTGGATAATCAGAAAAATTAGCATCTCCATAATTAACTAAATCAACATTAATTATAGCAGCCTCACCAGCATCCCATATTCCATCTCCATTGTCATCCATGAGCACAGGATTTTCTGCTACAAACATAGGAGCAATAGCTTGGACTGAAAATGAAGATTCCCAATCACCAAGAGAGATATTAAAATTAATAAAATGTCCATTAGGAATTGAATTAAGCAGATCAAAACTAAATTCATCACTACTTTCAACTATTCCTCCGGAAGCAATATATCCAAAAGAAAGATTATCATCAGTTAATGTTACATAAGGATCAGCAGTTGTAATAATTCCTTCAATATTATCAACAGCATCAACTCCAACATTTTCGATAGATATTGATAATGTAGAACTTTGACCATATTCTATTGATCCGGATATAACCTCAAAAGTTTCATATGTTAAATAAGCTCCATCTGGGGCGATAACACTTATAGCTGATTCATAAGGATAAGTATTAAAACTTGTTATTACTAAATCATAATCTCCTGGGATTAATTCTAATTCACTAATATCTAAGATAATATTTCCATTTTCTGCATAAGTAGAGGCAAGAAGTTCCCCCTCTTGAGATAAAGCGGCCAATCCATCATCTGTATTTATAGTAATATTAAATTCAGTATTCCCAATTACAATTGCATCACTATGAGTTGCAGTTAATTCAACTGGAGTGGCAGTTCTTATACCAAGTGATGGATCCCCAAATAAAGTCCAGTGATTGGTTTCGTTAATGCCAGAACTACCTTGCGCATCATTCATATGCAAGCATCCATTAGTGGTAACTCCACCATATGAACGAGTAATATTTCCCTCATAAGCTTCAGTTAATATTACATTCATGGCATATTGCCCATGCATTGGAGGTTCCCATGATTGACTAATAGTTGACCCTAAATGACCAATTGCACCAGCTGGACCATCATCATCAGTAGCCCAAAGCCATGCTTCACAAAAACATTCAGTATAATTATTAAATTCACCAGGATTACACCCAACAGTAAAAATAAATGGATATTTAGTATTATTAGTTAAATTATTTACATCATTAACTCCAAGCGGAGCTCCATTTCCCCATCCAGTTGGACCAGCATGCCCAGTATAGTTAATAACCCCTACTCCATCATTTATTGCAGCAATGCCTTGTGCGAGTGATCCACCACCATCATAAATACCTTCATAATCCTCATAGGTAAATTGTGATAAGATATCATTCCAAAGGAATTCATTAAATTCAGCATCAGTATATCCGCCATATCCAGGTCCTTGCGTTGATGCAATTCCAACCGCATTTGAAAAATAATCACCAACAGGTTCTTTTTCATATTCTAAAGTTCTATTTACTTGAGTTATTACTTGAGTAGGATTGTTTGCAGAAAATCTACCAACAATTATTTCAGCATATGAGTCATCTCCTTCAAGATATCCATAACTTGGGTCTGAGGAAGCACCACTAATTATAGGTGTAGGTATTTGATTAACATCACCAACTAATAATAAATAAACAAAATCATCATACTCCTCATAATATACTTCTACAAAATCTTTAACACTGTTAGCATTAGAACCAATTTCTGAAATATTAATCATTTCAGTTTTAATCCCTTTTTTATTTTTCCATTCAATAAAAGGAATCATTTCATCAGCAAATTCATCATAGGTAATTACAAGCATTCTTCCCTGATCAACTAAATATTCAAACCGGGAATCAGTAGTAGTAAAATTTAAAAAATGGTTCTGATAAATATTATTATATTCATCATTTATTTTTTCTAATTCTGTATTTCTTTCAATAGAATTTAAACCACTATATCCATCAGTATATATATCAATTACTACATTTGTGTAAACTCTTAAAACATGAGTCTGAGGATTATATTGAAATGGATGAATAATCACTGTTTGACCACGTAGATCTCTTAGTATATATGGATCAAATAATTCAGCAATTTTGTTTGGGTAGAATGAGTCTTGATTATATTGGTTTCCCCATGAATAAGAAATAGTGCTAGGGTCTACATCACGAGTTAGATTTCCTTTTGATGGAGCAATAATTATATTTTCAACATCCACATATTCTGTAGATATAATCCTATAATCCATATTTGCTTGATTTGGAATTACAATTGGAGCAGTTATTTTATCTAGATCAGGAGCACCTTCTTTTAGTATAGAAGCTCCATTTCCAGCATCAATTATATATGCATCGCCTTTATCAGTTTCTACTAAAGTCTGATAATAGCCAGACATTGTGAATTCAATTTTGACATTATCAGAATTTGAAGATAAAACTCTTTTCTGGTATTCTTCAGGAGTAGAAGATCCCAAATCTATCCACTCAGCATTCAAAGCTAAGCTAAATGTTAATAATAATATTGATAAATATCTCATATATACGCCCTTAAATCCTTGTTAGTTATAAATCTATTATAATTTAGGTTAATATTTCTCTATTATTTTGTGATATAATGTAAAAAAATGTAATAATTATGAGAGTATAATATTGATGATAATGATAATATCTTGAATGTTTAATATATTATCAGAATTAATATCAGCTAAATAGAATTGAATTTCATTGATATCATCACCTAGTACAGCATTCATTATAATGATAATATCAAGTATATCAATTATTAAATCTTGGTTTATATCCCCAAGTTCATATTCAAAAGATGTTTCGTACCACTCATCATATAAAACCTGTAGAGTATCTATAGGATCTATCCAAATACCATTCTGAGAAAAGTAGGGAATAACTGAATTCACATTTAAATCCATATAATATTCATTTTCATCATTAGTTTTAGCAACTCGAATAAAAGCTGAATATGTTGATATTCCTTCATCTAAGCATCTGCTGTCAGCACCTGGAACTTTAGCCCCTTGAAGTGCAGCCATAAGCTTATGTGTTAGTGGGCCAGCTGTAGTGATAAACTTCGACTCCATGGAATCTAATATAGATGAGTTTAATAGTATGTTCCCTTGGATTGCATATATTGTTTCATTAATATGTCCTTTCCAATCTGAACAGTTATCTCCAGTATAACTTGCACTTTGTCCGCCATCATCAAAACTAACAACCCCATATTGACGGATACTGGGATTATTTTGAGCATCATTTAATACTAGATGATTAATAATCTGGTTTGGATTATAACCCTGATCCATTAGATCAGATGCATAGTTTTGATTTGATGGTAAATAGTATGATTGAGTATGTATGGCTCCAATTCCTGGATGGATATCACTTATAATTATTGATCCTGCTATACAGGATCCGCCCGCACTTCCAATTTCACCTGTTTCAGTATCTATTGCTACTATTGAAAATGTCGCAAACAGATTTGATAGAAATAATATAATGAAGTATCTTTTTATCATAATAATTATTATTTATAGAAAAAAGATATAGCATTTTTCAATAAGGTTTCTATTTTTTTTGTACGATTAAACCACCAAGGATCATCAATGAATCGATATTTACTTTCCACTATACTTTTAGTTCTGCAAAATGAACGAAGGCCTTCTTTTCCATGCAATCGTCCTAAACCACTTTTTCCTTCTCCTCCAAATGGTAAACTAGCAATTCCATAATGACTGAACACATCATTAATAGACATATTTCCTGTTTTTATGTTTCCAACTATTTCATTCATTCTCTTTTTATCTTTTCCAAATATACTTCCAGATAAACCATATCCTGTTTGATGAATTTTTTCTAAAAGTTCTATATCATTATTAAATGATCTAAGTAGTATTACTGGACCGAATGTTTCTTCATTAACTATTTTCGAATTTTCAGGAGGATTAATCACAAGAGTTGGAGGAATATAAAATTCATTTTTTGAGCTAGTTCCCTTTATTACTTTTATAGAATTATCCAGTTCAGATAAATGGGAATTAATTTTATTGTAATTTTCAGGAGTTATAATACAGCCTATTGAATCGTCAGCATTATTACCAGCACTCATATTTTTTATTTTATGGGATATTTTTTCTGTAAATTCATCAAATATATTATCTTCCACATAAACTTGTTCAACTGATATGCATGCTTGACCTGCATTACTTAGACCTCCAAAGAGGGCAGATTCCAATGCTCTTCGTTGATTTGCATCTTTTAGGATAATCATTGGATCTTTACCACCAAGCTCTAAAATAATGGGTTTTAGAGTTTTAGCACATTCTTCTGCTATTTTTTTACCTACAGCAGTACTTCCAGTAAAGCAGATAAGATCATTTCTATCAGATTGAACTAGCATCTGACCAACATTTCCTTCTCCATGAATAACTTGAAATGCATTTGCATAACCAATTTCTTTATCCCATAGATCTTTTAAGAATTGAATTATTAAAGGAGTATGTTCTGAAGGTTTCAATATAACATTATTGCCAGCTATTAATGCTTCTGAAATAGTGGTTGTAGGTATCACTAGAGGATAATTCCATGGGGATATAATTCCCACAACACCAATAGGTTCATATTGAACATATGCTTTTTTATTTTTTAGGATTCCAGTATTTCTTTTACTTTTAGTTAAACTTTTTTTTGCAATCTTAGTAATTTCTTTCAAATGTTCAAGAGTCGTAAATAATTCAGTAAATGCATCAAATTCTTTTTTACCGGTTTCATTTATCAATATTTGTTGTATTTGATCCTTATTATCAAGAATTACTTTTCGGAATCTATTAATATGATGACAACGTTTTTTAAGAGAGAGTTGATTCCATTTAGTATATGTAGTTGCATTTTTTTCTATATTAGAGAAGAAGGATTCATCACATATATTGAGTTCTCCAATATTTTCTTTTGTAATTGGGTTTATCAAAAGTAGTTTATTATTTTTTATAATAGCACTCATTATCTATTCTATTAAATTAATTCCTTAATTTCAAATATACTTGTATTTTTGCTTTGATACACTTTTTATTATTCTCATCTATGCCATACACTGTATGCCAACCATCATATTTTCCTTCATTGACAAGAGTATTTTTAAGATTTTTAATTTCATCATCTGTAATTAAAAAAGAAAATAATATATTCGTTTTGGATTCTTTTAGGTATTCAACTTGAGCACTTTTTGTTAAAAAAATAGTTTCTATATCATTTAGAAGCAATATTTGTTTTAGCATGATTGGATAAAATGGATCAACGGCACTAAATATAGCACCTCCCCATAATGATTTATTTGGATTACGATTCCAAAAAGTATGTTTTAATAAAACATCTATTCTCTTAAAGTCATTAGATACATTTATAATTTTTATTCTATTAAAGAAAAAAGGAAGCCAAAAATTCATTAATTTGAATTCGCGAGGAGTGAGATCCTTGGAATGATATCGCTTCATTATATATCTATAAGGATTAATATTCATCTCGATTTATGATCCATTTATTTAACTTTTCTTCTAGCCAATTAGAGTCAATATTATTATTTGGATATTTTCCGGATATTTTTCTTTGTCTAGAAGCTTCATATAAGGTAACTGCTGTAGCAACTGATACATTAAGACTTTCAACAACTCCCATCATAGGTATGTAGATGTTGGAAGTTGATAAATTTTGAGATTCATTGCTAACTCCGGAGTGTTCATTTCCTACAATAATTACAGAGGGCTTATTCCAATCTACATCATAAATTGTTTTAGCATTTTCATCAATGACTAATGAGTATACTTGATATCCATCTTTTTTTAATTTTGGAATTATATCTTTTGGATTTGAAAATTTATATAAATCAATCCATTTACATGCAGAGCCTGAGGAATTAAATTTAAATTCTGGAAATTCTTCTTTTATATAAAGAAGTATAATATCCATTACTCCTACAGCTTCACAGGTTCGATAAATAGCATTTACATTATGGGGGTCATGAATATCTTCTAAAATTACCTTTAAGTCAACTTGTCTATTTTTTAAGACAGATCGCAACTTTTTTATTCTCTCTTCTGAGGCCATCCTTATTTTTTAAGTATTGAAGTGATTCATCATCAAATTTAATAGGTTCAATATTGAATTATTAGAATCCAATATCCATTTCACCACCATCATGATCATGACCACCACCTCGGCCTTTATATTTATCATCTTCCATCTTACCAAATGAATAAGTAAAATTTAATGTAAGTGTTCGAGGTCTGCCAGAATGTAACATATTTGTTCTCTGTGTGCCCCAATTTGCACCATTTGGGAATGTCTCTTCAGAACTTGGGTAGATATTATACGTCTCATCCATTTGAAATCCACCAGCATTGGCTAAATTATTAAGTTTTAATGAAACTTTAAATCGATTATTAAAAAATGATTTCCCTAACCCTATATTTGCCCAGATGGTTCCATCATCACCAAACATGCTCCCCTTTTCAGTTGTCATTTTCATCCAGTAGAATCCAAATTCAAAATCAAACAGTTTAATGTATTTTTCAGGGAAGTTGATTCCAAGGAACATGTTCATATGGGTGGTATTTTCATTTAAATCAGGGTCTCCATTAGAATGTTTGAATTCAGATTTAGTAATACCACCTCCAAATGTCTGCCCCATTATCATCATAAAGAAATCTGCACCATATTCATTTCCACTATCGGAGTTTAAAAAAGTAGTTACACTCTTTCCAGTTCCAAAATCAGTTATAGAATCCCATTTAATAGGATCTTTTATATATGAATAATGTGAATTCAACATTACAAATCCCCTAGAGACAGGAGTTTTATAAGATATATCAGCTGTTGTTGTATAGGCTGATTTTAGGAATGGATTTCCAATAAATACATTACCTTCTGAGTATAAATTTCGCGGAAATGGACGTATCTGCATTTTCCCACCACCATGTCCTCCTGATCCTGGGCGTTCTACACGTTTACTCATTCCAAACTGAATACTTTTCTTTTCTGTGATATTATATGTAAAATGTAAATCTGGATAGATTGCTATCTCAGGGCTAGGTTTATCTGATTTACTTGCATCACTACCTTCTCCAAGTCGTTCATTTAATAATTCTCTTAATACAAGATTTGGTGAATTATATTCATCTTCAGGGTTAGGGTCTTCTTCTATCCATCCATCATCTAAATTATAATAGCCAATACGTTCATTTAATTTTTGATAGTTCATTTCTCTTGCAGCATATTCAAATCGGATACTAGGCTTTATGCTAAATTTTTCATGTAGTTCATTTTCATATTCAAAATATATTCCATGAATATGTCGCTTAAAAAGAGAGGTCATATCAGCTTCTAAGGTATATCCCAGAGTATCTGTTATTTGAAGTTCCATTTTTTTCATCAGTATCAATAATACGACCATCATAGCCAAATTCCATTTTACTTTTCTCATTTATAGGCAGTTTATATGAAAAATCAATATTCATTTTATTATATGTTTCAGTAATTGGAGTTGTATCATTAATAAGAATTCTTTCATCTAAATCTGAAAGAGGATTTTGACTCTCATAAAACAGCGTATCATTAGAACTAGATTCTTCAACTTCTTTATCATATGCATGATCAAAAGAAAGTTGAAATGTTAATTCTTTATCAGAATCATCAAAGTTTCTATCGATTCCAATAACACCTTCAATATCATAATTATTTCCGTCTTCTTTTTCTCCTGAATTTTTAATATATAGTGTTGGTTTTGTAATAGTTTGTATATTGGTAGTATTATTTATGTGAGATCCCCAACTTATTTCACTATTTAATGTTAGTTTATCTGAAATAAAATAGTCGCCTCCAAGTTTAAATGTTTTATTGGGCCTTTTTGATTCATTGGTATAGCTATAATGAAAAGATTCGGTTGTATCTATGTCTGTTGCCCCAGTCATATAATAATTAACATCCTTTTGATTCCAACCTTCTCTTATATTGAATCTATTTTTCAAGTTTAGAGAAGAATATAAATTAATTTTTTCAGATCTATAATTTAAGAATGCAGTTAAACCATTCATTTTATCAAATGATGCTATATCATTATAGCGTCCATTCAATTTTATTTTTCCATTCAGCCCACCATAGTCACCTTTTTTAAGTTTAATATTTATAATTCCAGCCATTCCTTCAGGATCATATTTTGCAGAAGGAGAAGTTATCACTTCAACTTGATCAATCAATGATGAGGGAATATTATCAACCTCTGAACCAAATCGACTATCTCTACCATCAATAAGAATTTTTACATTAGAGTTTCCACGAAGACTTACTTCACCATCAAGATTAATTGTAACCATTGGAACCTTACGAAGCACATCTTCTGCAGTTCCACCGCTTGATATAATATCATCTGAGGCATTATATACTATCTTATCTGTTTCAAATTCATATAACGATCGTTGTTCAATTACATTTATAGCATCCAAGTTCAATGCTTTAGCTACAAGCTTCACTGTTCCTAAATTTCGTTTTATACCGTTTTGTTCATTGAAACTATAATTCTTTAAAATTGTTTTTTCATATCCAATAGATTCAATACTTATATTATATTCTTCAGGAATTATTTTCATCATCAAAAATTCCCCATTTTCATCACACATAATGCCATCAACAGCAGTATTTTCAGGTAATACTGAGAGAGTAATAGTTGCATAAGGAACAGGTTTGTCTGTTTTTGAGTCTATTATTTTTCCAGATAAAGAGGCCATATTAGCAATGTCATGGCTACTATGGTCATGATCATCATGGTTATGCTGTGCAAACAACATAACAGCAAAAATAAGAGGAATAATTTTTTTCATATAGTTCCTTTTGTTTTAAGTGGGCCCTCAGGGACTTGAACCCCGGACAAACGGATTATGAGTCCGCTGCTCTAACCAACTGAGCTAAGGGCCCTTTTTCAAGCATATAAATTTACAGTTATTTGCTAATTTAAAGCTATAAACATTATCTGTGTTTTTCTGAAAATTCAACGTTACTTCCAAAAGTATATATAGTTGCGTCAGAATCAACAGAACATGGATTATCATTATATATTCGTTCAATAGAGTAACAAGCTTCATTTGGCACAGTTGAATATGTTTCTTCTGTAGTATAAAATCTCCATAATCCAGATAAGTGCCCTAAAAATCCATCATAAGTTTCATTATCTGATTCAAGAGATAGTTTAGAGGGATAATTATGGTGATATTCAATAATTGAATCAGGGAGTGCGATGTTCCAGAGACGAATCTCATCAATACATCCATACCAGAAACTATCTCTATAAGTATGCTCAGTGTTTACTTTTCCACCAATAATAAAATCTATATTTTCTAATTCTTCCCCACTTAGATTTGTATTCTGACTCAATATTTTTGTTTTATTAATAAATATTTCAATAGATATAAATGAAGAATTGATACTTGATATATCAGATTTTACAGTTATAAGATTAAAAGAATTAATATCATGTAATTCATCAGATATTTCAATTGTATTTACATATTCATTATCAATCCATACATATAATCGATTTGTGTATATAGGATCTTTAAATATTCCAATTAATATTTCGCCTGAAGAATTAAGCATGCTTAATATAGTTTGAGTACCACTTATTGGATTGTCAGATCCTGAAAACCAGGATTGTAAGGTAAAGTTATTTTCATTAAAATCAGTTCCTTGTTCAATTTGGACCCATCCATTACCATTTAATTCAATCGAATGATATTCAGTATCATTAATCAGCAGATCTGTGCATGAAAAAAATATTATTAATATTGGAAATATTTTTTTCATGGTCGTGTTATTCCTTCCTTTATTTCACTAAACTCACTTTTTCCATATTGATTCTGAACTTCAATTTTATAATACCATTTTTTACCATCAGAGGTATTTTTTCTATCATGATAAATAGTTTGTTCGCTTTCAATTACAACAGCTAATTTTTCTATTGAATTTTCAGGCATATCTTCATATTCACTTCTCCATATAATATATTGGTAAAAGTCAGGATTTATATACTCCTCCCAGGTGATAATAATTCTTCTTCGAAGATTATCTGAGATTGATGTTATTTCTACAGGGTTATTTACATTTCTAGTATAGTTATCACTGCATTTAATATGACTATTTCTGAAATTATTCTTATCATCTTCTACTTTTATCATATAACAATAACTATCATCTAAATTTGTTTTTGTGTATTTATAATAATCAAGTTTATTAGTTCCTCCATAACCGGGCCATTCGGATTCCCATTCAAAAGGATGAATATCTTGTTGCCACTCGGATTGTTCATTATGTGTATGTTCAAAATAATAAGGATGACTGTTGGAATCATTCTGATCAAACTGAAAATTATAAAAATACCATTTATAAATATCAATATCTGAACTATGAATAAAAGTTAAACTATCATCATAACCGCCTTCCTCAACATAAATAATTATATCTTCTATTGGATCAATAGCTTTAGTATTTACGATAACTGAATCAGAATACTCTACTCCTTGATCTTCAGAGCAATCTACATAAGCTGTAAAATAATATCCGGGACTATAATTTATGTTATTAAGATAATGAAAATGATCTATTTGAGTATCCTCATAATCAATTTCAGGTATAGCAATATCATAAGAATTACATCCATAGTAATCAGTCCACACTAGATTGATTTGATACTTATCATTATACCATCCATATAGATACATTTCTGTTTCATAATAAGCTGAAATTCCATTAGATATAGTAGGGGGGATAGCTTCATCGCAAGATATAAAAAATAATATAGCTAAAATAATCTTATTATATTTCTTTGACATCATCATACTTAAGAGTTATATCTTTTAAACTATTTTCAATAATAGAAATTTCATTAATTGTATCATTAATATTCTTATCTGTTTCAGATTTTAATTTTTCTCGAAGATTAATATGTTTATTTTTTAAGTAATGTTCTTCGAGCCTAATTAAACAGTCTTTTGCCATTTTCATAGATCCTTCTATATCTTCTAAATCAAATAATAGTCCAGATAGGAAACTTCGTTCTTCTGAATCCTTAATTTCATTTAATATAATAGATACAATAGGAGGATGTTCAGATTTTAAATGAATATATATAATATCATAGAGTTCTTCTAATTTTTGAACAGTAATCCAATTCTTATCCAGATGATTAAATATTAATGAGCGAACATTTAAATCTTTTACAAAACACAATTTTATTAATTCCTCTTGGAGTAGGTTGATTGAAGATTTTAGTTCGCTAACAGATGATTTTTTTTCATTAGACTTATATCTATTTTTTGAGTTTATGATGTTGTTTAGTTTTTCATAGATACTATTTTCACTTACTTGTACAATAGAAGATAGTGATTGAATTTGGAGTTCTCTATAAACAGAGTCATTAATCTGACTAATTTCATTCAAAGCCTCTTCAATAAAATTAAATTTCCCTGATTCTTCAGAAATATCAAATTGCCCATTATTCATATGAAAATCTAGAATATTAGATGAATTTTTCATGGCTTCTTTGAAAGGATCAGCCCCTTCTTTATGTACCCAGTCATCAGGGTCAATATCTTTAGGAAGATTAAGTATTTTTGCATCATGCCCATGTCTTAAAAGTATATAACCTGCTTTTATTGCAGCAGCAATTCCAGCTTTATCACCATCATATGCCAGAAAAATATTATTGGTATATCGTCTTAATAGTTGAGCATGTTTATCCGTGAAAGCTGTCCCAGATATTGCAACAACATTATTAATTCCTGATTGAAATAATTGTAAATAATCAAAATATCCTTCAACTACAACAGCAGACTTTAATGTGCGTATATGATGTTTAGATTCATGAAGACCATATAGGACATTACTTTTATGATATATGGGTGTTTCTGGAGAATTAACATATTTTGCAATTTTACTATCTTTAAATATTCTACCTGAAAAGGCTATGGTTTTTCCAGTAGGATTATGTATAGGGAATATGATACGACTTTTAAATCGATCAATATATCCTTTTTTTGTATCTACAAATAAACCGCATTTAAGTAATGCATCAGAACTATATTTTTGATCTTGAAAATATTTCAATAGTTGCTGAGTTTCATTGACAGAATATCCGAGGCTAAACATTTTGATAGTTTCTTTTGTCAGTCCTCTTTTTAATAAGTGTGAATATATTTTTTTTCCACTATCAGTATTGAAATTATCTATAAATATTTTTGAAGCTTGTTCATGAATAGTTAAAAGTTGCTGAACAATATCATTGGCACCACCGTAGGATTGACTCAACTCAATTTCAATTCCAGAATGCTCAGCTAGAAAGATAATTGAATCTTTGAACTCTAACTTTTCTATTTCCATTATAAAATTAATTACTCCCCCACCGAGTCCACAGCCAAAGCATTTGAAAATTTGTTTATCAGAGTTTACGGAGAATGAAGGAGTTTTCTCATTATGGAAAGGACATAATCCAAAAAAATTTCGTCCTCGTTGTTTAATCTGAACATAACCTTGGATAACCTCAACTATATCTGATCCACTTCTAACTTTTTCTATAGTTTGCTCAGAAATTCTGGCCATTTGATTCCTTCTTTAAGTATTATAATTATCTATCCATCGTTTTTTTATATAAAGCTATTATTAAGATAGCTAAAACTAAACCACCTGCAATACCTTCAAATATCATAACTATTTTACCTATAGGTCCAATTGGAAGCATTTCACCAAAACCAACAGTAGAATATACAACAACGCTAAAGTATAATAAATTCCCAAGAGTAGTTAGAAAGCCATAATCTTCTCCCATACTTACTTCATTAAAGAATCCTACAATTCTTTGAGTTTCACCATCAGCTAGTGTCCCGTAAGATACTCCTTCAATGCCATATAAAAGCATACATGCTATAATAATTGCAATAATAGTAAACACGATATTTCTTAATTTCTCTCCATACCCGGTAGTTAATTCTATGATTTTAGATCCAATTCTTGCTGCAGAAAATTTCTTATGTTGTTTTCTACGTGCAACCATTTCCCTAATAAAAAATTTACCAGTATCATCTCCAAGGGTTTGAGCCTGAAGAGCAATCTTAATATGTCTATAAATATCTTCAGCTTCTCTATATTTTTCTTCAGCTAATTCATAATCACCTTTAATTAGAGCTTTTTCCGCATCAAGTTCATTGATTACTTTACAATCTTTCCCCCAATATACATTTTTTAATTTTGTATCAGTAAAATCAGTACCTAGAAGATTGCAGTTTTCAAGATTTACATTTTTTAGGTTTGCATTTTTAAGGTTTGCTTTAAAAAGGTTAGACCCACTAAGATCTGCTCCAAACATACTAGCATCTTCAAGCTGAGTCCTTTCTAAATTACAATTTTGCATTTTTGCATCAACAAGATAGATATTCTTTAGAAAAGCTTTTTTTAAGTTAAAATCAGATAAATCTTCTTTTTCTCTATTTAAAGATTCAATTTCAGAAGATGTATTCTTATCTGGGGTATAATTGGCATCAATATATTTTTCTTTATTCATATTTGTATGATTATTTTTTTATTAATTTAAGGAATTTTAAATAAATGATTATTAAGATTTAATCTTATATCCTTTTTCAAACATATATGATGCTATAAATGAAAAAATAATGGTAAAAGCAAAGCTTAGTATTAGAGATAAGGTTGGAGAAGAATTAATAGACGCTTCTGTGACAGAACCAATTGTAGCATGTCTCATTCCATTTATCATCCAATAGATTGGATTAAAAAGTGATATTGTTTTCCATATTCCAGGCAACATATTAACTGACCAAAAAACTCCTCCAAGCATTGATAGGGGCATAAATACAAAGGTAGTAAAACTACCAATTTGATCCCAGCTTCGTGCATAAATCCCAATAATTACTCCTAGAGCTGAAAAAGCCCAGGATACGGTTATTAGATATATTAAAGTTAATCCATAATTACTAATTGTAAATTCAGGTACCAGCAATTTACTTAATAATAATATTAAAATTCCATTAATAACACCTCTGAACATCCCTCCGATTGTAAATGCCATGCTAATTTCAAATCCACTTAATGGAGCAATCAGAATATCTTCAATAAATTTTAAGAATTTTGCCTGCATGATACTTGAAGATGAATTTTGGTAAGCCATATTAATAACAGACATCATAGTAAGTCCTGGAATGATATAACTTATATAAGATATACCTTCCATAGGACCAATTCGGTGTCCTAAAGCTTCTCCAAATACAATAATATATAATGCTGATGAAATAAGCCCAGGCATTATAGTCTGTTTCCATAAAGCCAGGAATCTCATAACCTCTCTTTTAATTAATACTATAAATCCAGGATTGATCATAATTTATTATTAGTCAATTTTACAAAAACCTCTTCTAAAGAGCTCTTTGATGTATTTATTTCTAAAATATCAATTGAGTTCTCATTTAATTTTGAAATTATTTTTGGCAGGTCTCTACTTGGATCTTTTGTTGAGAATTCTACTAGGTTATCTTCTACTTTATAATCAAATGGCGATAAGTCAGGAGACTTATTCTTTGTATTAATTCGGACCATTATTTTATTATTACCAAGCATATTAATTAAGTTAGCAGGTGCATCCTGTTTAATAATTTCTCCATCATTTATAATAGCTACTTCATTACAAAGAGCCTCTGCCTCTTCAATATAATGGGTTGTTAATATTATGGTTTTCCCATTGTTATTTATTTCTTTTAAATAATCCCATAGCATATGTCTAAGTTCAATATCTACTCCAGCAGTTGGTTCATCTAGAATTAGCACTTCGGGATCATGTACTAATGCTTTTGCAATTTGTACACGACGTTTCATACCACCAGATAATTCCCTTGCAGTATTTTTTGCTTTTTCAGTTAATCCAAATTTCTCTAACATAATGTCAGCCCTTTCGTATGCATCTTTATTAGATAGTCCATAGTATCCTGCATTCAGAGCTAACACATCTTTTATAGGAAAGAAAACATCAAAATTTAATTCTTGAGGAGATAGACCTATTAATCTCCTTGATTTTTTATAATCTTTTATTACATCATGCCCCATTACTTCAACTGATCCGCTAGTTATATTAACAAGACCCGTCATGATTCCAATTGCAGTTGTTTTTCCTGCTCCATTTGGGCCTAGTAAGCCAAAAAATGAACCTTTAGGGATATCAAGATTGATTCCTTTTAGAGCTTCTACTTTCCCATCATAAATTTTTCTTAATTTTCTTATTTTTACAGAAATTTCAGTCATTTTATTTTTCAAGAATTGCGATATTCTCTACATGCGGAGTATGTGGAAACATATCTAAAGGCAAAACTTTTTTAAGTTTATAATTATTTTGGGATAGTTCTTTTATATCTCTAGCTTGGGTTCCTGGATTACATGATATATAAATTAATTTTTTTGGTTCTTTTTTAATAATATCTAGTATTGTTTTTTTATGCATTCCAGCTCTTGGTGGATCAATAATTATTATATCGGGTTTTTGTATTTTTCTAGTGTCTAAATTTACCCTAAAAATATTTTGCAAATCACCCTTAAAAAATTTAATATTTTTGATATTATTGAGTTGTGCATTTATTATAGCATCATTTACTGCAGATTCATTTATTTCAAATCCATATACCTCTTTTACATATTGAGCCAGGCATATACCTATTGTACCAGTACCACAATAAAGGTCATAAACAATTTCATTACCAGCTAGATTAGATTCATCAATGATCATAGAATATAAATTTTCTGTCTGTTTTGTATTTGTTTGGAAAAATGAGTTTGCAGATATATTAAAAGTTAATCCATTGATTATCTCTTGAATAAAATTTTCTCCATATAAATTAATTTCATATTCACCCTTAGATACTCCGGATTTTCTGCTTGTTATATTATTAACTATACTTTTTACATTCTCGATCTTTTCAACTATTTTATGAGTTAGAGATTTTAGTTTTTTAGTATTTTCAAAAGCAGTTACGATATTTACCATAATTTCATTTGTATTCTCAGCATGTCGAATCATTAAATTACGCAAGAAGCCTTTATGTTCTAAAATATCATAGGGTTCCATCCCGGATGAATATTGCTTGACTATATTGAGTATTTCATTAGCAGCATCTTTTTGGATATGACAGTTATTTATATTTAGTATTTTGTCATATCTTCCAGGGATATGTAATCCTAGAGCAAAGTCGGATTTTACATTTTCTGGCTCATCTTTTAGTATCCATCGTCTATTTGAAAAAGTAAATTCCATTTTATTTCTATATTGGTAGGTGTTATCGCATATTTTGATAGGTTCAATAATAAAATCTTTTTGTTCCCCGATTCTATTAAATATTTCTTTTATTTGATTTAGTTTTTGTTGAGTCTGTATCTTATAATCTAAATTTTGAAAACTGCACCCTCCACAATATTTAAAATGTTCACAAGGGGGTTTTTGGTAATGGATTGATTCTGTTATAATTTCTAGTATTTTAGCCTCAAAGTATTTTTTACTTTTCTTTATAATTAATATTTTTAATTTTTGGCCAGGGATACCATTTTTCACAAATACGACGATATTATTATATCGTGCTATCCCTTGACCTCCAAATGCTAGAGATGCAATTTGTACAATTATTTCGTTACCTTTTTTAAGATTAGTTGTAGAATCCATCAACTGTTAAATAGTTCTTTAGATGTAGCAATTAATCTATTTGAATCTTCAATTTCTTCTGCTTCGGAATAAAATCGAATGATAGGCTCAGTATTTGATTTTCGTATGTGAATCCATTTATCTGGCCAAATTAATTTAATACCATCTAATTCATTTATTTCTGGAGGATTTAGTTTTTCTTTTATTAAATGTATAAAATCTTGATTTAATAATTTATCTGTTTTTATAAAATCTTTGATAATTTTATAATGAGGAATTTTTTTATATAGTTCATTCATAGTAATATTTTCCATAGATAATCTATTTAACAATAAAGCTGTAGCAACTAGTGAATCTCTCCCATGATGAGATTCAGAGAGGATAACTCCTCCATTGCCTTCACCGCCAATAGTAGCCTCTACCTTTTTCATTTCATTTACAACATGAATTTCTCCAACTTTTGACCTTGTAATATTTACATTATAGTGATTTGCAAGTTTATCAATTGCCATCGAAGTAGATAAATTAGTAATTATAGGTGCTTTAATTTTTCCATCTCTTAATAAACTATCACAACATATTATCAATGTGGATTCTTCTCCAATTGGACTTCCATATTCATCAATAATTGCAAGTCTATCACCATCAGGGTCAGTAGCAATACCAAAATCTGCGCAATTATCAATTACAGTCTTTGAAATTTCTGATAAATTGGCAGGCAATGGTTCAGCTCCACGAGTAAATTCTCCATTGGAATCGCAATTTATAGGAATTACCTTGCAGTTAAGTTTGTCTAATAACAATGGTAATATTTTAGATGCAGAACTATTTACTGCATCAATTACTACTTTATATTTTTTGTCTTGGATTCGTTTTAGATTAATCACAGATAAATTTATAATGTTATCTAAATGTTCTCTAATAGATTCTTCATGATAATCTATAATTTTATTATTATCATTAATATTTAAATTATCTAAAATATTTAGTGCTGAATCTAATAAAATTTGGCTTTTCCCAGGATTTAAAAAACAACCATCATGATCAATAAATTTTAAGCCATTCCAATCAGTTGGATTATGACTTGCTGTGATAATAATCCCTCCAGAATAATTATTTTTAGCTACAATATATTGAGCTGTAGGAGTAGGGACTACTCCGCAATCAATAACAGTCCTGTTCTTAGAGAGTAAAATATCAGATAGTTTTTTTAAAAATTTTAATCCATGGCTTCTTCCATCTCGAGCAATTAAAATAGGCCCTTTATCTTGAAGGTTTGAAAATGCAATAGCAAATTGGGTTATTGTATCATTATCAAAACCATTATTTACTATCCCTCGGATTCCTGATATACTTTTTATTAGCATCATTATATAAAAATAAAAAAAATCCAGACATAGTTTTTAGTCTGGATTTTAAGTTATTTTATTTATTTAAATAGAGTTAGTATTGTCGATTAGCTCTTTTAATGGTATTTTTCTTGCGAATTTTCTCCATTTTTCGAGCTTCACTTGGTTTCAAATAATATGTTCTACTTCGAACATCACGTAATATTCCAGCTTTTTCCCATTTCTTTTTAAATCTTCTTAAAGCTTTTTCAAATGATTCATTATCTTTTACTATCACACTAACCATAGTTTATATTACCTCCATAAAATTTATCCTAAATATTGTCTTAGTTTTCGACTTCTTGAGCGATGTCGTAACCTTCGAATTGCTTTCTCTTTTATTTGACGAACACGTTCTCTTGTCAATCCAAATTCTTCTCCAATTTCATTTAATGTGAGAGCATATTCTCGTTCAATACCAAAATACATTCTTATAACTTCACGCTCTCTATCTTTCAAAGTATCTAATGCTGCAGATACTTCTTCCTGCAGAGAATCCATGAGTAATTCTTTGTCAGGAGATTCTGTTTTTCCATCTTCAATGATATCTAGCAAGCAATTTTTATCATCATCTGAAAAAGGAGTATCTAGAGAGTGATGCCTTCTAGATATCCTCTGAGCATCATTAACTTCAGTAGGTTTCATTTCCAGCTGTCGTGCAAGTTCATCAGCCCTAGGAGATCTTTCATATTCTTGTTCTAACCTTTCGGCAGCTTTATTGATTTTACTGATTGTGCCAACTCTATTTAAAGGGAGTCGTACAATTCGGGAGTGTTCTGCTAAAGCTTGGAGAATTGATTGTCTTATCCACCAAACAGCATAAGAAATAAATTTAAATCCTCTAGTTTCATCAAATCGTTCAGCTGCTTTTATAAGACCTAGATTACCTTCATTAATTAAATCTGTTAAAGGCAAACCCTGTCCTTGATAATCTTTTGCTACACTAACTACAAACCTTAAATTTGCTTCTGTTAATTCTTTTAAAGCTCTCCTGCTCCCTTGTTTTACTTTTATTGCTAATTCAACTTCTCTATTAGGAGCGAGTGGTTGATATTTGCTTATTTCTTGGAGATATTTACTTAAAGAACGATTAGCATCACTCCCTAACTTTTGTATTTTTTGATCTAGAGCAGTTTTTTTCTTCTTCTTTGCTTTAGGTTTACTCTTAGCTTTAGGTTTACTCTTAGCAGGTTTTTCTTTCTTAGAAAGCTCTGCAGAAATTTGTTTTTCCTCATTAAGAACATCTTGACTAATATCAGCTACAGACGCAACTATTTTCTTTTCAGTAATTTCAGCTTTTTTAGCTACAGCTTTTTTAGTTACAGTTTTTTTAGCTACAGCTTTTTTAGTTACAGTTTTTTTAGTTACAGCTTTTTTAGTTACAGCTTTTTTAGTTACAGCTTTTTTAGTTACAGCTTTTTTAGCTACAGCTTTTTTTAGCTACAGCTTTTTTAGTTACAGCTTTTTTAGTTACAGTTTTTTTAGCTACAGCTTTTTTAGTTACAGCTCTTTTAGTTACAGTTTTTTTAGCTACAGTTTTTTTAGCTACAGCTTTTTTAACATCTTTTTCTACTGCTTTCTTTGGCATAGTTCCCTTCATTGGAAGAATAAGTTATTATATAGCCTATTATTTTACAAAACTTATAGAATTTATCCAAAATTTATATATTATTACTAATTTTAATATAGTCATTAACACTAAGCTCTTCTGGACGTTTATTTTTATATTCGTCATATGCGTCAATTGGGATGAAGTCAGCTAAAGAGTTTTTTAATATTTTTCTACGCTGATTAAATGATTTTTTTACAATTTCAGAAAATTTATTTATATCAATTAAATCATTATTTTTTTTAAGAGTTAATTCAATTAGTGATGAATCTACTTTTGGTTTTGGATAAAAAATATTTTTTGATACATTGAATTTTTTTTCGACATTTGCAGTAACTTGAACCATAACCGATAATCTCCCATAAGTTTTACTGCCAGGAGGCGCTACAATACGTTCTGCAACTTCTTTTTGAATCATAAAGATAATTTTATCCCAAAATGAATATTCTAATATTTTAAAGATTATAGGAGTAGTGATATAATATGGCAGGTTACCAACAATTTTATTATAGTTATTAAATTTATTTAAATCTAATTTTAAAATATCTTCATTAATTATCTTTATATCATTTTTAAAATTTCCCTGTAATCTTTTACATAAGAGAGGATCAATTTCTACTGCAATTAATTCCTTTGTTATTTTAGAGAGATCATTAGTTAATGCACCTGTTCCAGGACCAATTTCAATAATTCTATCAGTTTTTTGAGGATTGATTAAAGTAATTATTTTTTTAATAGTATTTTGGTCTTTAATAAAATTTTGACCCCATTTTTTTTTATATGGGTGACTATTCATTTATTATTCTATTAAATAATTGCAAAGTATTTTCAGTTGTTATATTTTCAACTTCAATTAATGGAACATCTTTTATAGCAGCAATTTTTTTAGCTATTTCAATAACATAAGAAGGTTCGTTTCTTTTCCCTCTAAATGGGATTGGGGGATAAATATGGAGAGTCAGTTTCTATTAGGATTTTATCTAAAGGCATATTTTTTACAACATCAGTTAATTCCTCAGCGAATGTGATTAAACCTGTAAAAGAGATATAGTAATCTAATTGAATAATTTTATACGCTTGTTCTAGATTTCCTGCAAAACAGTGCACGACTCCTAAGGAGTTTTTTAGAGCAGATATTATTTTTACAGTTTCCTGATCAGCATTCCGAGAATGTACAACTGTAGGGAGGTTAATTGATTCGGCAAGTTCTAATTGCTCAGAAAAAACTTTCTCTTGAATCTTTTTGTGACTATGATTGTAATGAAAATCTAATCCTATTTCTCCTATTGCAACTACTTTTTCTTCAGAGGCCATTGATTCTAAAATATTTAAGTAATTATTTTCAGCGAGTTTTGATTCATGAGGATGATATCCAACTGTTGCATAGATATTTGGGAATTTATTTGCGAGTTCTATACATTCCTCAGAAGACTTTAAATCAACCCCTACACAAATTATCTTTTGAACACCTGAATCATTAGCTCTATTGATAACATCTATAAGATCATCATTAAATACATCATAATAGATATGAGAATGAGAATCAATAAACATTTATTTATTTTTCTTCTATCCGTGGGAAAGGAGACCTGCCTTCACCTATTGCATTATTTGGTTTTAATATATCAAATTCTTCATTTATAATATTTATCTCTGAAGCTCCTAACATATTTGATATTTCCAGTGTCTTTTTTGGCATTACAGGATGTAATAATTGCGTGCCAATATATAAGGCATTTATAGATATATATAGAGTTGTAGCTGCAATTAGGCTATCTGAATCTTGTTTTAATAATTTCCAAGGTTCATTAATCTCTAAAAATTTATTTAAGTCTCTAAATAAACTCATTACTTCTTCAATAGCATTATGAATTTTTAGATTATTAAAATTGGCGATAACATTCTGTATTGTTTTTTTTGATTTTGCTATAATTTTCAAATCATTTTCATTATAGTCTCCTGGTTCAGGAACCATATTATTATAATGTTTTTTTATCAGAACAGTAACTCTATTAACTAAATTCCCAAAATCATTTGCTAGATCTGAATTATAGCGTTTTATAAGTTTATCTAAATTATAATTAGCATCTTGACCAAGAGCCATATCTCTCATTAAATAATATCGTAGAGAATCTTCTCCATATAGATCTATTAATTTCAGAGGATCGATAATATTTCCAGTAGATTTTGACATTTTAGAATCATCAAACAACCACCATCCATGCGCTAGTATAGTTTTTGGAAGAGGTAATTTAGCAGCCATTAACATGGTAGGCCAATAGACTGCATGAGTAGTAATTATATCTTTCCCAACTAGATGATAATCAGCAGGCCAACAATCGTTAAATTTTTCAGAATCTACATTCCAGCCTATAGCTGTGATATAATTTAAAAGAGCATCAAACCAAACATATGTGACATATTTATCATCAAAAGGGAGTTCAATACCCCAACTCAATCTTGATTTGGGCCTTGATATACATAGATCATTCAATGGATTCTTCAAGAACCCAAGAACCTCATTTTTTCTTGATTCAGGTTTTATAAAGTCTGGAGTCTCTTTTATATGTTTAATTAAGTCTTCTTGATATTTAGACATTTTAAAGAAATAATTTTTTTCTTTTAATTTTATGATTTGTTTAAAATTACCATCTTCAATTTCTTTAGCTGTAATAAATCGTTCTTCTGAAACAGAGTAGGACCCTTCATATTCATCTTGATATATTTCGCCTTTTTCCCAAAGGTTGTTTAACATATCTTTTACTCTATCTTGATGTCTTTTTTCAGTAGTTCTTATAAAATCATCATATTTAATATTTAATTTTGACCATAATTCAGTAAAACGCAGTACATATTCATCTACATGTTCGATTGGAGAGACCTCTCTTTTATCAGCTGCTTCCTGTACTTTCTGACCATGTTCATCACTACCTGTCAACATAAAACTTTGGGTTCCTGTAATATTATAGAATCTACTTAAAACATCTGCTAGAATAGTTGTATATGCAGTGCCAATATGAGGATTGTCATTCACATAATATATGGGAGTGGTTATATAAATTTTTTTCATAAAACTATTCTATTCCTAACCATTCATGCATATTAAAAACAGCATGATATTTATTACCTACTATATTTTTCAATTCAATTAACATTCCATTAATAGCAAGAGGAGCATAAGCATTTCTATCAATATAGTCACATGTATTTTCTATGACAGTTATACATAAATCCCAATCTGTATTAGTATTATAATTTGTAATCTTATTATAGTGTTCTTCAAGGTTTTTATAAACTACATCATTTATATTCTTTGAATTTGAATATATAAGTAAATCTTTAAAATATATCATTATAGATTTAAAGAATATTGACAACTCATTTTTGCTATTTGAAGAGCGTCTTATCGAACTAATTTTTTCGATAACTTTACTATTATAACTGCAATTTGTATCATAACAAGAGGTTATAAATAATTTCAAATTATCATACATTCCTTTTATATTATTTTCTATTTTTTTTGCTATATCTATACTACCATTAGAAATTGTTGCAATAACTAATTTATCAGCATCAGATATAGAATCATCAATTATATTATAAATTTTATCTATGGATATAGGTGGAAAGAAAATTGTTTGACATCGAGACTTTACGGTATCTATTATTTTTGAATAATTTGAAGTTGTTAATATGAAAAGTGTTTTCTTTGGAGGTTCCTCTAATATTTTAAGCAAAGAGTTTGCACTTACATTATTTGGATAACATAACTTTTCCGCCTCCATAATTAAGATTATATTCCACCCTTCTTCAATGGAACTTAAAGCCAACTCTTTTTTTAAAGATCGTATTGAATTGATTAATATAGAGTTAGATTTTGATAAGTTTATTTTATAGTAGGGATTTTCTCCTTTTAAAATCAATTGGTTGTGGTAGTCTTCTAGTTCAGATTTTGAAAATGATTTTAAAGGTGAATCAAAATTCTTTATTGTTTTTTTTCTAGGCATTGGGTGTATCAGTTTTAAGTTTCCATGCTGCAGGATTTTCATTTTCCTGCATGAAGCACACATTCCACAACTTTCTGATTTATTTTTCCCAGTACAATTAACAAATGAAGCAAATTCGATTGCATGAGCTTCTTTCCCAATGCCTTCATTCCCATATAATAAAAGAGCATGGGGAAGTTTGTTTTTATTAAAGTAATCAGTTAGATTCTTCCAGATTTTTGGTTGAATTAGCAATTGGTCATAAATCATTTGATGAGCCATTTCTCTGGATTTTTTTTCTGTTTATTATGCCATATTTGAAAATGTAATACCATATTTTGATCTACCTGTGCTATTGTAGAACCAGCAGACACATATTCATTTTCTTCAATCAGGATATTTTCAATATTTGAATACACAGTGTTAAAGCCATCTCCATGGTCAAGTATTATAATATTTCCAACTCCTCTTATATAAGTAATGGAACTAACTATTCCATCTAAGACAGCTATAACTGATTTTTCTTTATTGGATTTAATATTAACTCCAAGATTTTCTGTAATTGTATTTAACTCTACATTTCTCTTATTACCAAATTTAGAACTAATAGTTCCCCTTATGGGCCAAGGGAGACTTCCTTTCATAGCGCTAAAATTTCCATTAACAGCCATTTTTTGGAGTTGTCTTATTTTAGCTAATTCTTGTTCGCGTTTTTCTTGAGTTATTTTATCTGAATATAATCTATTTATTATATCCTCAATATCTCTTAGATCATCTTGTTTAGTGATAAGTAAAAGTTCTTTCTGTTTCTTTTCGCTATTTATGTTATCTAATAATTTATTTTTCTTATTTATATCTTTTTGAAGATTTTTTTGTTCTTGTGCTTTGTTTCCCTTGAGTTGTTTTTTATTATTTAATTTTTTATTTAGATGAAGATTTTCATTTTCTAATTGAGATATTAACTCTTTCAGTTCTTCCTTATTACTCTTTTGAAATTCATTTATAATATTTAGATACTTTGTTTTATATGTTAGATCTTTGAGAGTATTTTTATTAAATATTAAATCAAGGAATGTTGGCATACCTTTTTTATATGCATATATAATATTTTTTTTAAGTTTATCCTGCACTTCCTTTATTAATTTTTTGGTTTCTATTATTTTGATTTTTGATTTATCTATCTTTCGTTTTATTAGTCGTTCTTCTCTTTCAATAGAGTTTATTAATTTTTCTGTTAGAATAATTTTATTCTGAAGTTCCAATAATATCTCTGATTCAGCTATCTGATCTTTTGTCTTTTTAATTATTTTCGCTTCTACTTCCGAAATTTCTTTTTTTAATAATTCTATTTGATTATTTCGGGAATCTATTTCTTGTTGAATTTCTAAAGCAGATTTTTCATCAGCCCAGATACTATTAATTAATAAAAATATGGAAATAATATAAAATTTCAAGTTCATCCTATTATAAAATTTAATTTATAGATTCATTGTAGAATTCAGCATTATCTTTGTCATATTCAGTCAAAAATTTAATTAAATATTTCATATGATAATCTAGGCATAAATCAACAAGACCCTCTTTTATTGAATTTAAGTATATAATAGTTTCTTTATTATATCCATATTGACTATCAATAGTTACTAATTCTTCATAGATATTTTCTAAATATTCAATAATGAGGTCATCATTAAATTCTTCATTAGAATTATCTAAATACTTATTAATCTCAACATATATATATTTAATCTTTCTAAGAGATGTATTATCTTTAATTTCTTTACATTTTTTTAATCGTCTGTTCCATTTTCGAGGATATTCAGAAAGAGTACCTTTAAGTGCAATGTTTTCAGCTCTAATGTAGTAGTTCTCACCCCCCTTGTAATTATGTTTATCTAGTTCTCCTGCAATCATAATAAATATATTATAATCTAAAAATGATGTTAATGAATTATATGTTGTGGAATATAACAGATTATCTCCAAGAGTATATTTAAAATCAACTCCATCAGAGAATAAGAGCTGATCTAATCCATTAGAGAAGAGAACATATGCACTAATTACCCTATTGTCAGATATAGATTCTATTGTTATACTTGCATCTAATGAAATATTCAGTTCTTTATTTGTCTGAAGAAAATTATTTGATAGTACATAAAACTCCAAGTCTTCTTTTAATTTATCTAAATACGTAGTTATATATAAATTTTGATTATTTATTATATTCCTTGAATCAATTGTTAAATTAAAATCTGTAATTTGGCCAATTGCAAATGATAAAATTAATAGTGTTCTAAATATAAATTGTAACATGGTGAATAATTTAATAACATAGAAAATAAATATTTGCAAATAAAGTTAATTATTTGATAACATCAATTAGTAACTTTATATTAATATTGTGGTTAAATATATGGGGAGATAATTACTTTGAATAAAATTATATTTAAGAGTCTGTTAAATTTATTTATTGTTATATCATTATTAGGAGCTGTTAACAATGATATTATGGAAAAGATTAATGCAGAGGTTGGGATTGCATCTATTAATGAAAAGGGTGATAACATAATAATCGATATATATTCAATAAACCAGGTTCCAATAGCGGGAGTACAATTTGAGATAGAACCTAATGATTTATTTAAGATTGATTCAATCTCTGGAGGGATATGTAGCGAGATTGGGTTTAGTTTATATTCAAATGAAAAAGGAGTGTTATTAGGATTTTCATTACAAGCTAATGAAATTCCAAAGTCAGCTAATCATAATATCAATGATAATATATTATTCTCGGCATATGGAAAAAAAATCAAAAAGCTTGAGAATCAAAGAATTACATTAAAAACAACTCTTGCAGGAAAAAAAGGTAATAAAATAAATGTTAAGGTTAATGAATATGTATATAAAACAATAGAAGACAATAACCTCCAATCTAAATAAGAGAGTTCAATTGATTAAAATCCCACATATATATATTATTATTTTATTAGTATCCAATATATTTTCACAAGATTGTGGAAATGATATATGTGATAGTATGGAAACATATATCAATTGTATAGAGGATTGCCCAATTACAGTTGAAAACTTAGTATGGATAGATGATATTTCTGTTCATATTGATGATGAAGATGTTATAGTGACTATTAATATGGAAAATTTAGAGAATTTATTTGCAATAATATTCAAGATTGAGTTTGATCCTTCTGTTTTAGAATTAGATTCTGCTTGTGGATGGGGCACTGATAATTCTAGTTGTGCAATTAGCAATCAATCTAATAGTGCAACTTATATGACTAATACTAGTACTCCTGGGGAGATTTTAGGTATTCTATTTAGTGGAATGGAGTTTTCAATAATTAATAATGAATTTGCTACTATAAAGTTTAATATCTTAGGTTCTTCAGGAGATCATTCTGAAATTATTATAAATGAATTTATTATATCACAATCTGATGATATTAGTGTTATTGATTATTCTCAAAATGGAATGGTTACAATAGGAAATTCTGGATGTATGGATTCTAATGCCTGCAATTATTCTTCTGAGGCGACACTTGATGATAATTCATGTGAATACGAATATGATTGTTTGGGAGAATGTGGTGGTAATGCAATTGAAGATTG
>ASPJ01000002.1 GCA_000405805.1 Fidelibacterota bacterium SCGC AAA003-L08 | reverse complement strand
TTCTCCTCATCCAGCCCTAAACCATAAAATGTTTTCCATCAGGCATAAGACCTTTTGTATTTATTAAAATCATATCCATCAGCTGGCCATTCTCCTTCAATCTTAGCACCTGCTTTAATTAAATCTTCTGCAATAATTCCAAGAGCATCTAAAAAGTAATCTGCATATCCCTCTTGATCTCCCATTCCAAACATAACAATTTTTTTACCATTTAAATCTAAAGCAGCTATTTTTGGTAAGAATTCTATCCAATCCTCTTGAAGTTCTCCGTCATACCATGTAGGGCATGAAATAATAATATGATTATATTCAAGCATCTTATTAGGATCTGCATCTGCAACATTGAATAATTCGATAATTTCCTCACCAAAAGTTTCTTGTATCCTATCACATATAGCTTCTGAATTACCTGTATTTGAACCATAAAAAACGCCGATTTTTTCACTGCTAGAATAATTTTTAGTTTTCTTCCTAACAGTTTTTGCCTGAGTTTTTATATTGCTCTTGATGTCCTGCTCTAAAACAGCTTCTTGAGTCGCTTGTACTTCATCTGCAACTAGACCCTCAAGCCTAACCCCTGCATTTAAATATTCTTTTCGTTCTTTTTTTGCAGATATATATTCATCTGCATTTAAAGTGACTAAATCTTCTTGTTTAGGGGATGCAAACTCAAATATTAATCCCTTTCTATCATACTTACTATATTCATAGTCAATTTCATGTTTCTTTTCATTTGGCCCACCAACCATATATATACATTCTTCCGGGCAAGGATACTCACATAAATTACAATACATACACTCAGCCATATCAATTGAAAATCTTGAAACTAACATCTTTTTTGCAGTATCGTTAGATGTTATTCCAAAATCAAAATCTAATTCAGTTTTTTTAGGTTTTCTGATAATTTCAATCTTAATGCAATCTACAGGACATGCCTTTTCACAAAGCAAACAACCAATGCAATCATCTATATCTACATGTAATCTAGATCGAATGAGATTATATTCTTCATTTTCAAAACCAATATTTCTTTCGGGTATAGGCCATTTTTCATGAGGATATTGTAGTGTTGCTATTAAATTTTCTTTATTATTAAAATGCTTTAAGGTAAGCATCATTCCTCCAAACAATGTTTTAATGTTTTTATAAATATTTGAGAAATAATCATACATTAGAACAATAGCTCCCAAATACATACGAAAACAAGGTTTGCCAATGCAAATGGAATAAAGACTTTCCAACATAAATACATTAATTGGTCAACTCTAAGCCTTGGAAATGTCCACCTAATCCACATCATTACAAAAATCAACAAAACAGTCTTAAGTAAAAGCCAGAACATACCCATATAAAAACCATCTAATACAAAGAAACTTTCTGGTATTTCAATGCCAGGAATATCAAATAGTTGAAATGGAGAAAGCCAACCACCAAGAAATACAATAGATGCAATGATACAAACAATTAACATGTTTGTGTATTCACTTAAGAAAAATAATGCCCATCTAAAACCTGAATATTCCGTCATCCATCCAGCAACTAGCTCTGATTCAGCTTCAGGAATATCAAAAGGAACCCTGTTGGTTTCTGCAACCCCTGAAATGAAATAAATTAAAAAACCTAATAGAGCAAATGGACTATGTATTATAAACCATCTGTTTTCAGCTTGCCAATTTACTATTGCAGACATTTCTAAACTACCAACCACAATAACAATAAGTAATAATGATAACCCTATAGGTATTTCATAACTTATAATCTGAGCTGCCGCCCTCATCGCGCCATATAGTGACCATTTATTATTTGAAGCCCACCCTGCAAGAATAATCCCGATTACACCAACAGAACTCATTGCAATGACGTATAAAATTCCAATATTAAAATCTGATATGACCAACCCATTTGAAAAAGGAACTCCAATAAATGTAACAAACGCTCCTATGAAAATAATAAATGGAGCCAGTACCATTAGAAATTTATTCGCATCCTTAGGAATAATATCCTCTTTTACTAACAATTTAATTGCATCAGCAATTGTTTGCCCAATACCTCCCCAGAATTTTTTCCCACCTTTAAACCCAAATATACCAACTTCCATAGGCCCTAGTCTATCTTGCATAAAGGCCGATACTTTTCTCTCCATATACACAGCTACTATAGCATTTACTGTCATAATTAGAAAGATTACTATTCCAGGAATAATAACAGCTACCAAAAAGAGCAAAGAAACATCTAATGATATCTCTGAAAATAGTGATATTAAAGTTTTGTTTAATGATCCTACAACACTATCCATTATCTATCAATTTCTCCTAATACTATGTCTAAACTTCCAAGAATTGTTATAACATCAGATATCATCCATCCTTCAGATATTTCGCTAAGTGCAGATAGATTACAGAAAGCAGGAGATCTCATTTTTACTCTAAGAGGAATATTCTTACCATCACTTATAATATAAAAACCAACATCACCTCTTGCAGACTCATATCTCGAATAAACTGAACCTTTTTTAGGTCTTATTCGTTTAGGCATTGCAGAATGTACATCTCCATCAGGAATTGAAGACATAGCCTGTCTTATAATTTTAATACTTTCTCGCATCTCAAGCATTCTCACCGAATATCTATCCCAACAATCGCCAACCGTTCCCATTTTACCTTCACCTACAGGAACATCAAATTCAAATTTTTCATAAATAGAATAAGGTTCAGTTTTTCTTAAATCATATGCAACTCCACTACCCCTTAATGATGGGCCAGTCACTCCCTGATTAACAGCTACATCTGCAGGTATAACGCCAACATCCGCAGTTCTTTCAACAAATATTGGATTACCTGTTAAAAGTTCATTGTATTCATCATATTGTTTATCAAAATAATCCAAAAATTCTATAGTCCGTTGAATGAATTTAGGAGAAAGGTCATGAGATACACCCCCAGGCCATATATAGTTATACAACAACCGAGCACCACATAATGCCTCAAATAAATCAAGTACTCTTTCTCTATCCCTAATTGTCCATGTGAAGGGAGTAATTGCGCCTACATCTAAACCAAAAGTACCAATGGCAACTAAATGACTTGCAATTCTTTGAAGCTCAGATATAATGACTCTAATATATTCCACTCTTTCAGGAAGCTCAATGTCTAATAATTTTTCAACTGTCATGGAATATGCATGATCCATATGCATTGAGGCTAAATAATCACATCTATCAACAAAAGGAATGATTTGTTCATAAGATAAATTTTCACAGTGTTTTTCAAAACAACGATGTAGATACCCTATAATTGGTTCAATTTTACTTACAATTTCTCCATCTGTATGGATTTTGAGTCTAAGTACACCATGGGTACTGGGATGTTGCGGACCCATATTCAAAACCATTTCATCAGCTTTTATCGAACCAGTATCTTTTAAGTTATCTATTCCCATGCTGTTTTATCCTTCGGCACCGGCACACCTCTATAATAATCCGGTTCTTTATAATCTTTTCTAAGTGGGTAGCCCTCCCAATCATCTGACAATAAAATTCGCTTCATATCAGGATGCCCGGTAAATATGACACCCATCATATCATAAGCTTCCCTCTCATGCCAATCTGCAGTTTTCCAAATTGAAGCGACTGAAGGAATCTCAACTATTTGATCAAATTCAATTTTGATCTCAACTGAATGTTTGATTGTATTTGAATATAAATTATAAGCTAATCCTAATTTCCCAGAACCTAAATCATATGATGTGATACACATTAAATAATCAAAAAAGAGATCTTTATTGGATGCAAGCTCTTTTGATATTTCTTCCCATTTAGAAGGATCTATATACAAATAAGCAGTGTCTTCTTCAAGAACAATACCAGGATCAATTTTTTGTAAATGTTTGAAAATATCATTTATCTGCATTTTCTTTATCCTTTCTAAGAGGAGTTTCAGATTTAATTTTTCTTTGTAATTCTAAAAGCCCTTGCAGTAATGCCTCTGGTCTTGGAGGACATCCGGGAACATAAACATCCACAGGAATAACTAAATCAACACCTTTTAAGACATGATAACCATGTTGCCAATATGGACCTCCACTATTAGAACAACTACCCATTGAAATTACATATTTGGGATCAGACATCTGTTCATACAATCTCTTTACACGCTCTGCCATTTTTAGAGTCACTGTACCAGCTACAATCATGACATCTGATTGTCTGGGACTTGCTCTTGGCATTGAACCAAATCTCTCTAAATCATGTCTTGGTGCTGCTGCTGCCATCATTTCAATTGCACAACAAGCTAATCCAAACTGAAAATACCATAATGAGTTTGCCCTAGACCAATTAATTAACGTGTCTACTTTTGCTACAACTATATTATCGCTATTAAATTTATCTAATAAGCTATAATCCATAATTATTCCTCTTTATCTTTTAAATGACTATATCTTCCATGTGCATATTTAAGTTTCATTTTAACCCAATCTAAATCTGCTTTAACCCATACATATGCAAAACCAACTAACAAAATAATTAAAAATAACATCATTTCAACAAAAGCTAATAAACCAAGATCCTGGAAAACAACTGCCCATGGAAACATGAATATAACTTCTACATCGAAAATTATGAAAATCAATGCTATAATATAAAATCTGATGTTAAACTTGATCCACGCTGAACCCTCAGGGAGTTCTCCACATTCATACGATATTAATTTATCTCCACCTTTATTTTTTCGAGGGGACAAGAGGCTTTGCAGTATTAATGGTAGAATAACCAATACAATAGCCAATAGAATAAAAATTATTATTGGGGAAAAGTCTTGATACATTAATTATCTAATAATATCATATTAAAAATTACTTATTTATCAAATATTAACACAAGTGTTATTCGTTAAATTTTTATAATTTATTTATATGATTAAGATACTAAATTCGCTTTTTATATTCTTTATAAAATTAATGCCAAAATCACTGGTTCGTATCTTTGCAAAACAGTATGTTGCAGGAGAAAATGTTAATGATGTTCTAGAAGTCGTATCTAGCTTGAATAAGGAAGGCTTTAAAACAACTGTTGATATACTTGGAGAACACTTTACTGATGAAAATGAAATCAATGAAATAGTTGCTGAGTATAATGAACTTTATAAAGAGATTCATAATAGGAACTTAGATTCAAATATTTCAATTAAACCAACCCATATTGGTTTAGATATATCATATGTCACTGTATTATTAAACTTCACCTCATTATTAGATTTAGCTAAAAAATATAATAATTTTTTAAGGATTGACATGGAATCATCATCTATAACAGATGATACATTAAAACTATATAGAAAACTAATTAGTATCTATGATAATGTTGGTATTGTTTTCCAATCTTACTTACACCGATCATATGATGATTTAAAAAATATAAAAAATAAATCAACTTTAAATTTCAGATTATGCAAAGGCATCTATAAAGAATCTGGAAATATAGCATTTTCAAATTATCATGATATAAATAATAACTATCTAAAGATGCTTGAATATGCATTTGAAAATGATATCTATGTAGGTATAGCAACACATGATACCAATTTAATTGATAAATGTTATGAATTAATCAATAAATATAATGTTACTTCAGATAAATTTGAATTTCAGGTATTATATGGAGTACCTATGGATAATTATCTGAATAAACATAAACAAAATAATTATACGGTTAGAGTCTATGTACCCTATGGAAAACAATGGTATGAATATAGTATTAGAAGAATCAAAGAGAATCCAAACATCTTAATCTATGTAGTGAAAAATTTATTCAAACGCTAACAAACAAAAGTAACGCCATCATCTAATTTTACAATAGAATTATTAAATAGTTTCTGATACATATTTTTATTGAATGTATGGATAGGAATAATTTTCCCAGGATTCAATCCTTTAATCATTTTTTTCATAGTTGGAACATCTGCATGTCCACTAGTATGTATATAGTAATAATTAAATTTTCTATTATTAATTAAATTTTCAATAAACAGTTTAGTAGACCCCTTGTCTTTATAACCTTCCCATAAAGAATATATCAAATTTCCACCATCTATATTCTTTAAACCTTTTAAATGGATGTTTAAAGATGGTCTTACAACCATAACTATATTCTTAAAATTTCTATCAACTTCATCTTTTGTGATTTTATAAGGTTGAAATTTGTACAATACTTCTTTTCCTAACGATTCAACTATTTGTTTAGAAGCATATGATGAAAAAAATACTCTAATATTAGGAAAATTTTTAGAAGGAAACGGAAGATTACTCCCTGTTATTTCTACAAGCTTTGACACAACATAAGCAAGATAAACATCTAAAACTAATATTTTGCCAGTTGATTGGCATGCTTTGAAGACTGATACAATCCTATCAATATTTTGTCCTGCCTGATAGACTAAGTTTATCTTATCTCCATTTTTAAATAAATTTGATAATTCTAACTCAATAGCTTTTTCAGTTTTATTTTTTTTAGTTCTCCCTATATTAGTACCCTCCATCATTAAATAATCAATATTTTTAGGAGGAGATTCAATTAATTCATTAAAGAAAAATTCTTTTCTCCCATGACCTCTAAAATCTCCTGAATAAAATATTCTTTTCCCTTCTCCTTCTATTAAAAATGAATATGCATCAAAGGCAGAATGATCATTCAAATAAGGAGTTATTTTAATATCTCCTACTACAAATGTTTTTTTATGCTGATAGTATAGTGGGTTTTCCAAAATCACATCAGAGGGAGTAAAAATATTTGAAATCTTAATCAACTCATTAGCAGCCTCTCCAATAAAAACGGGAATATCATCTCTTATAAACCCCATAAAGCCATAATGATCTAGATGAGGATGAGAAATAACAATAGCATTAATAGGCTTATGTTTGTCTTTATAAAAACCTTTAATATCCGGGAGAATTTTCTGTTTAATTAATTCATTGTTTGATAAAGTTTTATACTTATTAAAATTAAATTCAGTCTTATCTGGATTAACCAAGGGCATCCCAAAATCAAAGATAATTTGAGTTTTCTTAGTTCTTACTTCTATGCAGTTGCCACCAATCTCATTAGTACAACGATGTATCTTAATTTTCAAAGACATCATTATTTATCCTATTTAATACCCAGTTTGCATTCTTTTTTTTATCTGAGGTATCCCATATATTGTTTGGAGCTTCTGCGATTGGCTTATAATACTTGATTATATCATTTTCTGATAATAAAGATTTTAACTTATCCAATACAATTTCCTTTGAATAACTACCCTGAAGCAGAGACTTCTTTAGGCTGCCAACTATTAGCTTAGATTTCATATTACAAAGACATTGAATAATAGTTGATTCATAAGTCAAATCATATTTAACAGATTTAGCACCGTCCATGTCCCTTACTGATTCTATGGGCAGCTGATCATAAGCATGAATCAATGATTTTAATATTTCGTTATTTTCAAATTTAGCGATGGCTGGACAAATCAATATATTTCTCCCTGGACTCATTAAGTTTATTAATAAAGGAACTAGCTCTTTATAGGGAAATTGATCAATAATAGAGATAAATGTTTTAATAAATTTAGCATCTTTATTTGAACATAATTGGTTTAAACGCTTTTGAAAATCAGGTTTTTTGGGCTTTTCTTTACTTAATTTTAATAGTTTTTTCTGATACACTTTAATTCTGTTGATGGCATAATTAATCCCATCATTTTTATAATATCTCAATAAAGAAATCAAACTATCCCTTATGATTTTATTATTAGAATTAAAATCTTGATTACAATAATGGATTAACTCCTTTGAATTATTAAATGGAAATATCTGATCTATATGAAATTTTATGAACTTTCTAAATACTAGTTTTTCATTCACTTTTTCTAAAGGCCTGTTAATGAAATTATTATTTATAATATAAAACTCAATATTTTCGATGCCTATATTATTCAAATCCTTATTTAATAAGGATATTAATAATAATAATTGTTGATTCTCCTTTTTATTAAATGAAAGCAATTGTCTACCTGAAGCAGAATCTTTAAATACTAAAACTGCTGGTACAATTTTTAATCCTACATGACTAAGTTTATAGCTGTTTAAAAATTCAATTTTTCTAAATCCTACTTTTCTTGAATATGTAAAAGCTTCAAGTACAGCCTTTAAAATTGATTCATCAGATTTATGTTTTTTAGCTTCAATTAATAATAATTTCTGATTATCTTTAGCAATTAAATCAATATCTCCATGACCTTGTTTTTTATTTTTAGGCTGATTAGGAGCTGTTAATGGTACTTCATAATCAATTATATGACCCAATGGAGGAAAATCTTTTAAATTAAAAATAGCTCTGCAAATTCTTTTCTCTGTAACTTGATCTAATGAAGTGTTATTACTCATTCCTCCAATATGTTCTGATAATTTAAAATTATCCATCCTAAGTCCTGTTGAGTTTATAGTAATTTGGCTAAAATTATTACTTATTATCTCTGAAATTAATTCTGAATAACCTTTAGATTTTACACTCTTCCAATTATAAACATCATACCAATTCTTTTTGATTTTTTTAAATTCAGTTTTAAGTTGATTTGAATTTTTGGCCATTAAATTAATAAGTTCCTTTATTATTTATTGTTTCTATGAATTTTATTTTTCCAACTTCATCTTTAATTAACCAATCAAAATGATTGTCATTAAAATCCCATACTATAATATTGAAATCCTCTATAACTAATTTATTTTTATTATTAGCATCTAGATATTTTAAATCAAAGAATCCAATATTTTTATAAATCAATTCTTCACGTAAATTTTCAGTATCTTTTACATTGATAGAAGTAAACATCTCAATATCTAAATCCCAATCAAATGTATCCCCCTTTAAATCTTTATATAAATAGATCTCATGCATCCTAATATAGTTTTTTCACTGTTTTCATACTATTAAATTAAAGATGAGAACAATGCTATTAAAAGGACAGCAACGTTGTTATTAGACGTATTATCTCAAAAAGTGCAAATTTGGAATTGATAATTATCTATAAATAATTATTTTTTTATTTAAGATGATTCAGGTAGATTATTAATAAAAATTATATGATTAATTTCTTAAAGGTTTGCCTTTTTTAAGCATATATTCTATTCTGTCAATTGTTTTTTGTTCACCAGAAAGGCTTACAAAAGCCTCTCTTTCTATATCTAATAGGTATTGTTCATCTACCTTAGAGAGTGGCCCAGCCTTATCTCCGCCAGTTAGAACATATGCTAGTTTTTTTAAAATGTGCACATCATGTTCTGAAATCTTTCCTGCTTTAAATGTTGACTTAATTTGAGCTTCTATAGGCAGTCGGCCTGTTTTACCCAGTAATCTAAAAGTTTCTACTTCAGGTGCTTTATAGTTTTTAGATAAAGCTAATACTTCATTTTTAGCAGCATATAACAAATGATCTCTATTCATTATAATTTTATCATGATCACGCAAATAACCCATTGATTTTGCTTGCTGAGCTGATAATGAGATTCCTTTTCCAGGGAGAGGTTGACTTATTCTTTCCATTGCTTTAAAAGATGCTTGAATTCCTGCTTTAGCCTTCCAGTTACTTAACATTCTCAAATTACCACCCGCTCCTGGAATCAGTCCAACTCCAAACTCTACCAAACCAATATATGATTCGGATGAGGCTACTATTGAATCACATGCTCCTACAACTTCATACCCACCTCCTAAGACAAAGCCAAAAGGAGCTGCAACTACAGGGAATGGAGCAAAACGTAATTTTTGTGTTGTATCTTGCATGTATTTAGAAATATGTTCAACAGATTCAAAATCTTTTGCTTCAGCTGCATTTAAAATTAAATTAAGATTGGCTCCCGCTGAAAAGTTCGAGCCATCACTTGAAATAACAAGTCCTTTATAATTATTATCTACAATCCAAGTAGATGCAAAGTCTAACATTTCTATTATTGAGCCATCAATAGGATTCATATCTTCTTTTAAAACTGAATGGAATTCAATACCTGCAACACCATCACCTAAATCAATAAGTGAAGCTGACCACCCTTTTTTAATTAGCTTATCATTCTTTTTAAAAATTTCAAAAGATTGATCTTTTTTATTTTTTGAAATCTCTTTATAACCGTCAGAAGAATAATGAGAATCCTGAGAATCAATAAAATCATAGAAAGAATTATATCCTAAAGTTATCATTTCATTGATCCATTCAGGAACCATATAACCATCAGATTTCATTTTTTTCACTGATTTTTTTAATCCCATATTATCCCAAAGTTCAAATGGGCCTATATTCCAGCCAAAGCCCCATTTCATAGCTCTATCAATATTCACAATATCGTCAGACACTTCTCCTAATCTATTTGCTGAATATATTAATGTTCTAGCTGTAATTTCCCAGACAAATTTACCTGCGACATCTTCCGAATACACAAGAGCATTGAATCGGTCCTTCATATTTACATATTCTCTTGCAAGTTTGATGCCTGTATAACGTTTTTTGTTTTGAAGAGTATATTCCAATGTATCTAAATCTAAAGAATGAATAACTCCTTTATCTATTTTCTTATAGAAACCTTGTCCAGATTTTTGTCCAAGCCATTCATTCTCTATCATTTTAGATAGAAATTCTGGGATTTGAAATATATCTCTCTCAGAATCATCTAAACAATTATCATAACCTGTTTTTGCAACAAACGCCAAAGTATCCAATCCTACAACATCTGCTGTTCTATAAGTAGCGCTTTTAGGACGACCTATGAGTGTGCCAGACAATGCATCTACATCCTCTACTGATAATTTATGCTTTATCGTAGCATCTAATGTTACCATCATGCCATAGACACCAATCCTATTTGCTATAAAATTAGGAGTGTCTTTAGCATAAACGACTCCTTTTCCAAGAGAATCTTCTAGAAAGGATGTAATTGGATTTACAAAAGCATCATCAGTAGCATCTGTTTTAATAATTTCAACAAGTTTCATATATCTAGGGGGATTAAAAAAGTGAGTGATAAAGAATCTTTTTTTGAAATTTTCCGACATGCCCTCAACTAAATTAGATGCCGATAAACCAGATGTATTAGAGGTGATAATTAAATTGTCAATCTTTAAAGATTCAATCTTTTTATATAAGTCTTTTTTCCAATCTAACCTTTCTGCAATTACTTCAATCACCCAATCACATTCTTCTATCTTTACTAAATGATCATCATAATTCATTGGAGTAATTAAATCAGCATTTTTGGGTTCAAAAAATGCATGAGGCCTTATTTTAAGTGATTCCTTCTTCCCCTTTTCTGATAATTCCTGATTCATGTCAAACATATATACAGGAATTTTTGTATTAGATATATGAGCTGCTATTTGAGCACCCATTACCCCTGAACCTAACACTGCTACTTTGTTTACTTCCATATTAATTTATTTTACTCTTCTAATTATTGTTGCGATTCCTTGACCTGTCCCAATACACATAGTAGCGAGACCCAGTTCAACATCTTTCTGCATCATTACATTTGTTAATGTTGTGATAATACGAGCACCTGAGCATCCTAGAGGATGACCAAGAGCGATAGCTCCACCATTTAAATTAATTTTATCCATATCCCAGCCACCTTTACGTATAACATATAAAGATTGAGCTGCAAAAGCTTCATTTAATTCGATGACGTCAATATCATCCAATGATAAACCTGCATTCTTCAATGCTTTTGCTGTTGCAGGGAGAGGTCCCTCCCCCATAGTCTTCCAATCAACTCCTACAATTGACCTGGATACTATCTCAAAAACTGAGTCTGAACTATCAGCCATATCTTGGTTTCCAACTAATATAGCTGATGCACCAAGAGATATAGGACTTGATGTAGCAGCCGTTATTGTGCCTTCTGCATCAAAAGCAGGAGATAGTGACTTCATTTTATCAATATCTGGAGTGCGAGGACCTTCATCTCTTTCAAATGTACTTCCATTAAATTTTATTGGAACAATTTCATTCTCAAATCTATTATTTTCAATAGCATCTAATGCTTTTTTATGAGAAAATACTGAGAAGCTTTCTTGATCTTCTCTGCTAATGTCTAATTCTCTAGCTAAGTTTTCAGCAGTTTCTCCCATTCCAATATAAAAATCCTTTTCATTTAATTGCTCATTGAAGTCAGGAACAAATCCTCCCATTGGAACAGTAAACATATCTTCTACACCAGATGCTATGCCAGATTTTATATCGCTAGCCATAATAGCCTGGCTCACTTGATGAACCGAATCCATAGATGAACCACAAAATCTATTTACAACTTTTCCACCAGTAGAGATAGGAAGATCTGCTAAAATAGATATACTTCTTGCCATTAGCATCCCTTGAGGACCTTCTGGAAAAGCACAGCCCGTAACAAGATCTTCAATATCATCTTTATTTATATTTTGATTTCTTTCTAATAATGCCTTAATAATAGATGCACTTAAATCATCTGAACGAATACCTAGCATTTCACTATTTTTTATTACGATAGGACTTCTAACTGAATCAATAATATATGATTTGGACATATTTTCTACTCTTTCTATTTATTTAAATAATATTTTTCATATTTATATAATGTATTAACTATTGCTTGTCTATATACTAATATATTTGGAGAATAATCTAATTTTTGATTCCAGCAATCTAACTGCTTTATAAAAACAGAATTTTTATTTAAGCTATCTAAATATGTAAGAATTATTCTTACATTTTTAACTAGCTCTGAATAATGGTTAGCAATTGATAAACATAATATCTCTGCAACATTATGTTTATGCTCTCCCTCTTCAATATCATCATGTCTTTTATAACATGTATCCATAACAAAAAGAGAAATTATAATGTTCGCTAATGGCTCTAAAATCCACTGTTCATTCTTTAGATCTTGTCCAAACATATTAATTGATTCATTTAATGTATGTGCAAATGCTGATCTGCAAAATTCAATAACTTGGGATTCCTTGGATAGAGAATTTGGTTTATCGAAATTCGGGATCCAATTAGACGACCTATCTTTAATGAGGTCTCTAACAGGGAGCTCTTCAATAATAGATTTTTTAAGTGTATAGCTTCCTATGATTAGTCTGTTTATTTCATTTGTGCCTTCAAAAATTCTATTTATTCTTTCATCTCTGTATAAACATGCAGCATCATATTCTTCAATAAAACCTGCTCCACCCATTATTTGAACTAATTCATCTACAATATAAGCTAAATTTTCAGAGCAAAGGACTTTACAAGCAGAGGCTTCTATTGCATGATCTTCTATGATTTTTTGTAATAAAATATAATAGTTTTCATCTTGTTTATTCAATTCCTTAATAGCTTTATCAATAGATCCTGTAGTCATATAAACGATTGAATCTGATTCAAAAGCCATCCTGACCATTTCTGAAAATTTATTTTTAATCATATCGAATTCTGTAATAGACTTGTCAAACTGAAATCTATCTTTTGCAAAATCTAGAGCTGCATCGATTGTAAACTTTGCCCCTGCGGATGTTGTTGCTCCAAGCTTATACCTACCAGCATATAAAACATTGAAAGCAATAGGTCCTCCATCACCAATTCCACCTAATACATTTTCTATAGGAACCTTACAATTTTCAAAAAAGAAAGTTGTTGTAGAAGAACCTTTAATTCCTAGCTTATCCTCTTCAGTTCCGAGTTTCCACCCTTCGCATGTTTTATCTAATATAAAAGCAGTATATTTATCTTCAACCTTGGCAAAAGTAATACATATATCAGCCCATGATCCATTTGTACAGTATATTTTCTGACCATTTAAGATATAATATTTCTTATCATCGCTTAATTTTGCAGTAGTAGTACCAGCCAATGCATCTGAACCTGCGCTTGGCTCTGTAAGTGCATAGCAAGAGAGATATTCCCCAGAAGCAATTTTAGGTAAATATTTTTCTTTCTGAAAATCATTACCGTACCAGACAATCGGCAGAGTACCAATTCCTGTATGAGCAGATACTGTGACCATAAAAGAAGCACTCCTGCCTGAGGATAATGCATCTAGAATAATACATGCAGAAGTTTTATCTAAATCCATGCCTCCAAATTCTTCAGGAACATCTGTTCCAAGAAAACCTAATTTCCCTATCTCTTTAAATAATTCAAGAGATAAGGTTTTATTCATTTTGTTTAAATCTTTATGCTTAGGTTTGATTTGATCTTTTGCAAAGTCTAAAGCAGCCTGCTCAAACATTTTTTGTTCTTCAGAAAATTTTTCTCTAGAAAAAACCTCTCCAAGGTAACATGGGATAACTAAGAAAGCTCCACCTCTTCCATTTAGCTTTTCTATTGTGAAAGGATTGTCTTCAAACAAGGTGTTATCTGATTTTTTTTGATTCATTATATTAAAATTTATTTTTATTTATTGGGAAAAATGACCAATTACTATATAGTAAATTAAAAATTTTAAAGTAAATATTTATTAAATATTTATTATATAACAAAAAATATTTACTTGACAAAATATCTAATTTTAAATAAATCATCCTTAATTAAATGATTTTTAATATCTAACGAAAGCTCATCTATATTAAATTCTTCATGCTCATAGTTTAAATTATTAACAAGTAATTCTAACTCCTTGATAAATAATGCATTGATATTATCAATACTATATTTTCGGCTATTCCCTATAGAGTTAATATACTTTGAAAAATAACCTTGATTATCTGACTCATTCCCTAATAAATCAAATAGTATTTTTTTTATAAAAATATTATCATAAGAGTCTTTGTAAAAATATAAATAATTCTCTTGTAACATGACTAATTTTTCTTCTAAATCTAACAATGAATTTATATACATTTGATAGTCCATATTCTTATCAAATTTATTTTGTACCGCAGTAGCAATAAGATCATTTTCAAAATAATAATCATACATAGACTCAACAAAAATTACATTCTCTTGATGCATTAGAGATTCGTGGACTTTAATCAGCTGATTAAAAGAACTAGTCTCTGTAATATATTGAGTCAATCTATATTTTGGATTGTAATATGGAGAATCATCTGAATATGGATTATGCAGAAATAATGTGGAATTAAATAAATTAGCATTTTCATTTAAAATTGAAGTTAAAATAGAATCTACTCCAGATGATTGATAATTTGATATCGATGAAGAATCTAAAAATTCAATTCTCATTAAATAAAACTCTTCTTCGTAATTATTGTTGTAGTTAGATATATATGTAGGGTTTATTATAAAATCTTTAGCACCTACATTATAATCCGTTTTATTAAACACTGCTGATTGAGATCTAATGTATTGATTAAATCGAATAAGAAAATTTCTTAAATGATATTCGTTTTTGTTTAATGTTTTATCATTATTCAAAAAGCAAGTCTCTAATAAGCTTCCAATATTATAATTAAATTCAGCAATATTATTAGACTCAAATAACTTAGAATAATCAATATTCTTTTTATCAAACATTAATTTATGTTTATTTTTAGATAGAAAATCAACATCTCTACCTATATTTATATTGTGAATATAATCACTATAAACACTTTCTATATTTTTATCTAAATGAGATATGATTTTATCAATATTATTATGATTTTTTATAAATATAAAAATAGATAATTTATCTTCTTTTTTTGATAATTTATATTCAGCATTATTATCATTATCATTTAACTTATATAAAAGAATAATAATAATAAAAATAGATAATATCTTGATATATTTCATTAAAATGTTTTTCTGTATATTGGTTAAATTAAAAAAAAGGAGTGCTTTTGTCTAAATATATTTTATCAATAGATGCTGGAACTACTGGAATTACGGTGATATTATTTGATAAAAATACAAATATAATTAAAAAGAAATATTCAGAATTTTCTCAAATCTATCCTAAAACAGGATATGTTGAGCATGACCCCTTAGAAATATGGACTACAACAGAAAAACTATTAATCGATATACTCCAGGATTATAAAAATAAGATTCATAGCATTGGTATTACCAACCAAAGAGAAACTATTGTAGCGTGGAATAAAAAGACTGGCCAACCAATCCATAATGCAATTGTATGGCAATGCAAAAGAACTTTATCTGAATGCAAACACTTGATTGAAAAAGGCTATTCTAATATAATTCAAGAAAAAACAGGATTAGTAATTGATAGTTATTTCTCTGCAACAAAAATACAATGGCTAATTAATAATATCCCAGAAGCAAAAATATTAATGGAAAAAGAAGAGTTAATCTGCGGCACAATAGATACATGGTTAATATGGAATCTGACTAATGGAGAATACCACTTAACAGAACATACGAATGCTTCAAGAACAATGCTTTATAATATTAATACTTTTGATTGGGATGATGAATTATTAGATATATTCAATATAGACAAATCCATTCTGCCAAAAATAACTAATTCAGCTAGTCATTTTGGTGATGCGATTACAACAATATTTGATAACCCAGTACCAATAACTGGTGTTGTAGGAGATCAACAAGCAGCATTGTTTGGGCAATATGGAATTAGAGAAAATGATACAAAATGTACTTATGGAACAGGTTGTTTTATTTTAACAAATACCGGTGAAAAAAAATAATAAGTAACCATGGAATGCTTACAACTATTGCATGTAACGAATATGGGAAACCAACTTATGCTTTAGAAGGTTCAGTTTTTATTGGTGGAGCTGTAATCCAATGGTTAAGAGATGAGTTAAAAATAATCACCTCCGCTTATGAGACTGATGATATAGCACAATCAATTAATGACACTAACGGGGTATTTGTAGTCCCTGCATTTTCAGGATTAGGAGCTCCTCACTGGAATATGGAATCGAGGGGGATAATTACCGGAATTACCCGGGGTGCAAATAAAAAACATATTGTAAGAGCAGCGCTAGAATCTATAGCCTTCCAAGTAAATGATTTAATTAATTGCTTAAACAAAGATATGGGCGCTGTGCTAACAGAATTAAAAGTAGATGGAGGAGCTACGCAAAATAATTTTTTAATGCAATTTCAATCTAATATATCAAATCTTAATATTATAAAACCTAATAATATTGAATTAACTGCATTAGGAGCAGCTCTATTATCTGGGATTAGTTCAAAATATTGGAAAAATATGGATTCATTATTGCAAAACAGAAATTTAAATAAAAAATATTCTCCAGAATTAAATAAGCTAGATAGAAAGAAACTGCTAGATAAATGGGCTCAGGCTATTGAAAAATGTCTTGCCTAACAAACCTTATTTCTTATCATAATGTTTTTTCTTTCCTGAAGACGATCTAACGCTATGTATCTTGCCTTTCTCTAAAGTTATAATAACAGAAGCTAAATGTGATTGAAAAAAAGATTTATTTTGAGTAGAAGCGATTAAAGTGACCCCATCATAATTACATTTTCTATATAAAATTTTATTTAATTGTTTAATATGATATGCCCCTAAGTGTTGTTCCATTTCATCTATTATCAATACCTTGGAATCCGCAGCAATATTTGCGGCCAGTACTACCCATCTCAATTGACCTGGTGAAAGACTTGACATTTTAGTATCTAGAAAGTCCTTTATTTCCATTTGTCTAGATATATTAGATATCTTTTTATCAATATTAGTTACATGAGAATATCTCTTTAATGTTTTGTAAATAAATTTTTTAACGGTACCCCATGGGACGCTGAAAGACTGAGTAACATAAGCTATATCTTGAGAAAATTTATTTTTTGATATTTCAAAAAGGTTCTGGTCTTCATAAAGTATACTTCCGGAGGTAGGTAATGCATTTTTTGAGATTAAATTTAACAATGCGGTCTTCCCTGCGGCCATATTACCTTGAATAAAATAAGCTGCTCCTCTATGAATTTCAAAATTATTTATTTTTAAAATATTATGATTGTTTTTCTTTATTTCAATTTTATCTAATGAAAAAATTGGGATTTGCATTATAAGTTTCCTTTTAGATTAGTAATAAAATTATTAATTACTTTACCTGAAGTTTTAGATTCCAATATCTTTAATTTACTATCTATCATTCCTTTTTCATACCTAATATCTGCATATGTTTTAGCAACTTCATATGAAAACTCTGGATGAAATTGTACTCCATAAATAAAATCACCTATACTGTATGCTTGGTTTCCCATATTATTAAACGCAAGCTCTATTGCATAATTGGGTAATTGCATAATCACATCTTGATGAGACATGTAGAAATAATCTTCATTCAATATGTTTTTAAATATCGGGGATGAAAGACCTCTCTTATTAAACGTGATAGTACTTGATCCTAATTCCCAACCCTTTTTATTTTTTTCAACAACTCCTCCTAAAGCTTGAGCAATCAATTGATGACCAAAACAAATTCCTAGAATTGGCTTTTGAACTTCATAAGCTCTTTTAATTAATATTTCTAACTCAACTATCCACTCTAAATCTTCATAAGCAGATTTTGCAGAGCCTGTAATAATCCATGCAGAACCTTCCTCTATATTAGGGAAAAGACCTTTATAGGCATTGTATTGAAAAAAATCAATATTATCAGCATTAGATTGGTTCTGCACCCATTGATAAGAATGTCCATATTCCTCTTTAACTTCATCTAAACCTGGACCACAACTAATAACTATAATTTTTTTTCTCATTCTAGCCAATTATTCTTTTTATTATAATAGTCACAAATTAACTCTAAAGAACATTTATGACATAAAGGGTTAATTGCAATGCAATAATCTTTAGAAAATTCAGTTAATGCATTTCTAAGAAATCTATGCTTATTTACAGGAATATATTCAGTCAAAATTTTTCCCTGATTTTGTTCTGATCTATTAAGAACTCCAACACGTTTGAAAATTCTATCAATAGAAGGAGTAACAAGAAACTTATCATGATGAACAAATTCATTAGTTAAAAATGAAGAATAAAGTTCAGGTGCTTCAAGTGTTGAAATTAAAAATGTTATTTTATCTTGTCTAACCAATTTCATTTATTAAAAACAAAAATAATATTATAGGTTTTCTAAATAATGTTCAGCATCAAGAGCAGCCTTACAGCCACTACCAGCAGCAGTAACTGCTTGTTTATATTTAACATCGTGAATATCTCCTGCCGCAAAAACACCTTCTATAGATGTGTGAGAAGTATCTTCTTTAGTTAGAATATATCCTTTTTCATTTAAATCAAGCTGGTTAGAAAATAAATCAGAATTAGGGTTGTGCCCTACAGCAATAAAAACTCCATCACAATCCATTTTAAAGGATTCTTTATTTAATGTATTCTGAATTTTAACCCCTGTAAGGCCTCCTCTATCAGGTTCTCCATACATATCAAGAATTACAGAATTCCACATCACTTCAATTTTAGGATTCTTTAGAACTCTATTCTGCATAATTTTAGATGCTCTAAATGAATCTCGTCTATGTACTAGAGTAACTTTTGATGCAAATCTAGTGAGGTAATTAGCCTCTTCCATTGCCGAATCTCCGCCTCCAACAACTAGAATTTCTTTATCTTTAAAAAAGAAACCATCACATGTTGCACAAGCAGAGACGCCATATCCCATCAACTTACTCTCTGAATCTAAACCTAGTAACTTTGCAGATGCTCCTGTAGCTATAATGATTGTATCAGATTCATATCTTTCATCGCCTACATGGACTACAAAGGGTTTATTCTTTAAATCTAATTTATCTACATTTTTAAAATGAGTTTCAGCACCAAAGCGCTGGGCTTGTTTTCTGAAATTATCCATCAATTCAGGGCCTAAGATACCATCAGGAAATCCTGGGTAATTTTCTACATCTGTAGTAATTGTTAATTGTCCCCCAGGCTGTATACCTTCAAAAACTAATGGCTCAAGATTAGCTCTAGCTGCATAAATAGCTGCTGTCAATCCTGCTGGTCCGGAACCTATAATAATAACTTTTTGTTTCATCTTTTTATATTAATTTATCTAAAATACTAGAAATATCAGATTCAGGAACATTACCTATAATCTGATTTTCTATGTTGCCATTATTAAACACTAAAATATTAGGAATATTTCGAACTCCATATTTTTGAACTATGGATGGATTTTGTTCAACATTTACTTTCCCAACTTTTACTTTCCCCTTATATTTTTCTGCAATAGCATCAATTGTTGGAGATAATAATTTGCAAGGCCCACACCATTCTGCCCAAAAGTCTACAACAACAGGAACTTCTGATGATTCTACCTCAGAATTAAAATTTGCTTCAGTAAACTCTATTGCTAATGTACTCATAAAATATCTCCTTTGTATATTTGAATATTTCTATTACTAAATTTATAGTTTTAATATAAAACATAAATAATTTTTTTTATTTTTTTGATATATTCGATTTTCAATAATAAATTAATGATATATTTTTTTAGAAATTTGGTAAAAGACCAAAGCTGATGCACAACTGTATTTCTAATTACTCTCAATAAAAGTCAGAAACTAAAAACTAAACACATAATCCTTCGCGAAATGAGGAAAACATGAATAAAATATTATTACTAGCCATATCCATATTTATAATAACATCCTGTGATAATCAATCTCTAACTCCAGAAGAAAAAGAAAATACATCCTGGATTTTTGTTGCAAATGAAGGAGATTATGGAGCTTCTAATGGCTCAATCTCAATGATAGATAAAGAGGGGAATGTATATGAAACTAATCCGATTGGTGATGTAGTTCAATCTCTAGAAGTTTATGCTGATAAGCTTATCGTACTAATAAATAATAGTCATAAAATTAAAATTTATGACATTACCCCAGAAGGTCTTAGTATGCCAGGAATAGAAATTTCAACAGATAATTCAAGCCCCCGAGAAATGGTTGTAGTTGATGGAATGGTTTATTTTACTAACTGGAATACTTCAGATGTTAAAATATTGAATCTACATACTTATAATATAGATGCTTCTATCCCTGTTGGGAGTATGCCTGAAGATATAATTATAAATGGAAATAAACTCTGGGTAGCAAATAGCGGTGATGATACAGTCAGTGAAATTGATATGCATACTTTCTCTGAAACTAAATATAATGTAGGACCAGGTCCTCAAAGACTGACTAACTACAATGATGATATTTATGTGTCCAGGACATATTATAATAGTGATTGGTCAATTGCATACCATGGGTCTAGTAAGATAAGTTCAGAAATACTCATTAATGACTATGGTGTTGGAGTAGCATGTGGAGGTTCAATTCTAACTTATGAAGATAATATTTATAGATCTTTTAACGGTGGTTTAGCACGCATGGATGCTAATTTAAATCTAGATGAAAATATTATTGGCAATTATAATCAAGCTCAAGTTTATCATATTGAAAGAATAAATGATAATATCTGGTTTGCAATTACAGATTATAATAGTTTGAATGAAGTGCATGTAATTGATTTCGAGGGGAATAGTATCCGTCATTATGAGGTTGGACAAACTCCAGGAGATTTTGCTATTTGGGAACAATAAATATATCTAATGAAATATAGGATTTGATCTATAATACTATTAAAAAATCAATAGTTAGATATTTCAAATATTATTCTTATATTAATTGCTATTCTAAGAAAAATTATACACAAGTTTAATAAGGAGGAAATTAATGGAAAACCTACAAACTAAACATCAATTACATGCAATTAGACTGAGTTGGCTACGTTGGCTAGCTACACCAATTATCGCTGTATGGAATTATGTTGTTGAAGCCTTTTGCTGGGCTTGGGGAGTTTTAAAAATTGTATGGAGAGGAACAAAGCAATCTCTTGATTCTACATATTGGATGGTAGGTACAATTGGCCTAGCTATCGGATTATATGTGCTGTTTTTATTTGTTTTTATTGCAATAAAAGCAAATGCTCCAGTACTTATGATTCCAGGTTTTATAGGAATATTTTTAGCTTTTTTCTGGACTATGGGTGCGATCACTGGATTGATTAAGTATAAAAAAGAAAATGGTTCATTCCCTGAAAGCGGAGTTAAAGATCTGATTGGAAATGGGATGGCAACTATGAAATTTGTACTTCTTTCAATTGCTATAGTGACAGTCTTAGTATTGTTTATAGCACTACTTGCTCTTTTTGGAATGATTCCAGGAGTGGGACCTATCTTGCTAGGAATCTTTTCACTACCAATGGTATTATCTTCAGCCGTAATAGTTTTAATAACTATAATGTTAGCACTTGGGAATGGGCTTGTACCAGCACATTTACTACATGCTCAAAGATCTGATGGAACATTTATAAATAATTATAAAAATACATCAAAAGCTTTACTAAAAGTAATTGCTAGAAAATGGCTAGATCTAGCAATAGCTGGATATCCTGCGGCAATACTAGCATATATTGTGGCTATTCTTCCAGGGATGCTTGCTTTTAGTAGTGTCGGTTTATCAGTAGGAATAACAGCTGTAGTAGCAGATATGGTAGACGGTGGTGCGCTTGGAATTCTGATGAACATGGAGGGATTTTCTGGATCTCTTGGTATTGTATTTGGAATGGTAACAGGATGTTTATTGGCAGGATTCGTGATGAGTTTTATATTATCTGCATGCAATTCAGTTGTCTATGAAATCTATAATGATTCTAGAGAAGCTTCATTCTTTAAGAAAGTAGTTGGATTAGTATCTTTATTTGCCATTACTTTCCCAGTTTTAGGTTTTGTTAGTGGATTTTTAGGAATGCTATTCATGTTCTAATAAATTGAACTATATTCAATATATATAAAAGGCAGATTTATAATCTGCCTTTTTTATTTTTACTATCTTCTGCAATTATTAATAATAATTATTGAAGGAAAGAGAAAATAATTTGAGTTTTATACATATCCCTGACTCTGATGATACTCTTTTATCTGAATGTAAAGTAGAAACATTTCGATCAAGTGGTAAGGGAGGGCAGCACGCTAATAAAACAGAATCTGCAGTACGATTGACACATATTAAATCAGGGATACAGGTAATGTGTCAAGATGAGAGAAGTCAATATTTAAATAAAACCAAATGTATTAAAGAACTTCGTCTTCGTATAGAAAAAAATAATTATATACCACCTAAACGGATACGAACAAAGCCTACCAGAGGGTCTATAGAAAGACGGTTATTAACTAAAAAATATAAATCAGAAAAGAAAAAAATAGAAAAAACCCTAATTTTAATAGAGAGGATGAATTGTAAATATCATTCATTTCGTATTAATAATTATTAATTATCAAATTTCCATTTCACACTAAAATACTTCATATAAAGATTTTCTATATCTCCATTAGAATTAATCAAATAATTTTCAGATAAAATATTAGTAAAATGCCATGAAAAAATAAATTTTTTAAATTCTAACCCAACATAGAAATCTAGATAGTTTTTCATATTATTATCATTCCATAACCAAGCACTTCCATTACTATATAAACCTACTTCATTCAGATTAATTGAATATATATTATTAAATTGAATACCCCTATATGATATACCTAAAAACTTTTTATATCTTCTATCGCTTTCAGATTCAAAGAGTTTCAAAGATGAATCAATATAATTCTTAATAATAAGATCAGAAGTATGATAATAATTATTTTGGAATGATAATGAAAGTTCTGTTCTATTTAAAGATAATAAAATAGGGATTATCTGTATTTTAGAATTAATTATATTCAAATTCATTATTAGCTTATTATTTAAACTCCAATAATTGCTATTATTATACTGAATATAACGAGGTTCAACTTCCATTTCTATACTGTCTGATTTATATGAAATATTTGAAAAATAATACTGATAATTATTAATAGCATATTGATCACAACTAAACCAATTACTATGAGCTAAACCTATATCTATATTGAAATAATTGAATTTAGTTTTCAGAGATATCTCCGGATATAAAGTAGAGTCTACTAAAGTTAAACTTGTATTAAAGTCAGCTAAGCCAAAAGTACTTATAATCCCCATTGATAAATTGTTTACATTATATTTGTTTCCATCAAGATAAAAGCCTTTATATTTATTATCAATTTGAAGTTCAATTCTATCAGTTATTCTATAATTAAAATCAATCATACCCCATACAATATGATGATTAATTAGATCGACGAAATTTGTCTGTCCTGTTTGAGATGCATATTTTACATTAAATGCATAATTCTCTTTTGAAATACTATAATTCATTCCAAGAAGATATGATTCCCCTGAATTAGAATTAATATGTTGCGTATCACTGTTTTCTAAATGGTAAGCCATATAAAATGAAATAGCCTTGGAAGAAGAAATTTGCTTAGAAAAATTTAATAAATAATTTTGAAGAATATTGTCATTCCCATATTGAGCAAATCTCCCTGGATAGGTTAATCCATTTCCAGTTAATTTCAATACTCCTGTATTACTTACTTTTGTTTTAATAGCGAATGAAAAATCTCTATATCCTACATCTCCTTGTTTATATAAAAATGATGAAGTTGTACGAATAGAATCATCAATATTTGTATATAAATCCTCTAAACAATAAACGCTCATAGCAGAACCAAGATTACCTTCAGTAATATATTCTTTATTAAATAAATCTGGCTGATAAACTGGATGTATAGAGCTTAAATAGAATGTATTATGAGATATAGGGTCTAGTGATATATCGATTGTTTCAACGCCATAAATTAAGGAAACAATAAAAAATATATTTAGATAGAATTTATGCAATATCAGGATTTAATTGAGGAATACTATTTCTAATTACATCATATGATAAAAATATGAATGTTGTAAATAGCAAGTCAGCTGATATTGATGTTTGAAAAAATGGTATCGCAGCTGTATAGCAAGCTATAAACCCTGATATACTTTTAGGATACCCAATAAGGAATACACCAAAATTACTAATTATAAAAAATACAACTGAACCTGCTAACGACCCAAAGAGAACATTGTTGAATGAAGTAGTATACCCATCATTAGGAATTATTAATCCTATAAAAACAACAAGGGCTAGTGCTATATAAACAAATAATGAAATTAAATAAAATCCAATAAATATATCTGCAATAAACATGGCAGCTAAAGGTAGCAAGATAGCTAAGGGCTTATTATTTCTGAAATAAAATCCACTAAACAATCCCATCGCAATAATTGGAGTGAAATTAGGGGCATGAGGAATTAATCGTGATAATGCTGCTACTAATATAATTAAAATTAATGAGAGATTTTTGAGATTCATTTAAAATAATTTCCTTAATTGATTAATGATTTTTTAAAGCCGTATTTGCTATATAAATCTACGTTTGCTGAGTTAATATTTAATATATTTAATTCTAATCGATTTCTATATTGTATTATCTTCCCTTTAACTGCAATCATAGATCCAGGATTAAATTTAGAGTTGAAATAATCTACATGATTCCATATTTTTCCATACACAGAAGAGTTATTATCTGTAATAGAAATATCTAAATATTTATCACCATTTTTTGAATATTTAATATTCTTCTCATTACAGTAATAAAAACCATATACAACAACACCCTCTTTAAAGTCTGATATTGAAGTATGGAATTGATTCATTTTTTAATTGGTTTAACAAATAATTGATGGACATGCTTGACAATCTGATATCCATGCTTCTTGGCTTCTTGTTCTTGAAGTTCTTCTATTTCTTCATTTTCAAATTCTATTATATTCCCAGTTTCAATGCATATCATATGATCATGATGTTTTTTGCCAATTTTCTTTTCATATTTAGCTCTATCATTCCCAATAACTAATTTTCTAATCAGGTTATAATTAACTAAAATATCTAATGTTCTATATATGGTTGCTCTTGATACATCTATCCCATCTTTAATTAAAGATTGATGTATATCATTGCACTCTCTATGACCCTCAGAATTCATTATATTTGAAAATACCGCCTGTCTTTGAGGAGTTAACTTAATTCCTTCAGATTGAAGAGCTTTAACAAATAGTTTCTGTATATCTTCTTGATTCATCATTATTAAATTTACAAAATAAATTAATTTATTCTGGAAAGATTTGCATATTTTTTAATCAGTTTTTTTACTGTATTTCCAGTAAATCTAATAACTATTTTTTCAAGATCTCCGGATCCTTCAATTTTCAAAACTTCTCCTTTTCCAAAAACTTTATGCTCAACTCTATCCCCTATTTCAAAACTTGAATGTACCTTGATATTATATTTCTTATTAGCAGAATGTGTCTGATATTGAGATGTATAAAGTTGCTTAGTATCTAATAGCTCCTTAGGAAGTTCATCAACAAAGCGTGATCTTTGAGAACTAATAGATTCATATCCATATCTCATACGCTTATTGGCATAAGATAAAACAAGCTGTTTCATTGTACGGGTTGCTCCAACATAGAACAAACGTCGTTCTTCATCAATATCACTATCAAGGCTGCTATATGCTGTAAGAGGAAATAAACCCTCTTCTAGTCCCACAATAAATACTAATGAATATTCAAGCCCTTTTGCACTATGAAGAGTCATAAGAGTAACTGAATCATAATCTTGATTGTACCTGTCTATATCAGTCAGTAATGATACCTCTTCTAAAAAATCTGATAAATCTTTGCCTTGATTTTGTTCAGAGTATTCTTCAATACTCAATATCAACTCTTCAACATTCTTCCATCTTTCATGACTTTCTATATTTGGCTGATTTAAATAGTAATTTTTTAAGTCAATCTCATTAACAATGTCTAATAGAACTTCAATCGCTGACTTATTTTTATTATTATTCAATGATTGAATAAAAATTAAAAAATTTCTCAATTCGTTTTTCTGCTTAGCACCTATAGAAAGATTATCTATTGTATTAGTCAAATCTAAATAATTGAGTTCTCCCTTTTCCATATAATCTTTTATTTTATTAATCGAGGTATTTCCTATTCCTCTAGGTGGAAAATTAACAACTCTTTCAAAACTTAAATTATCCATAGGATTGACAGCTATTCTTAAATAAGCTAGAATATCTTTAATCTCTTTTCTTTCATAAAATTTAACGCCACCAATAATTTGATATGGAACTGCATTTTTTCGAAGGACATCTTCAATAACTCTACTTTGTGCATTCGTTCTATACAATATTACAGTCTCTGATTTTGCAAAGTCTGATTCATATATATATTTCAGAACTTGATTAGCCTCATACCTGTCATCATGACATTCAATCAATCTAATTTTAGATCCCTCTTCATTTTTGGTCCATAATTTCTTATCAGCTCTATTTTGATTTTTTGAGACAACTGAATATGCTGCATTTAGGATATTACTAGTAGATCTATAATTTTGTTCTAACTTTACAATTTTTGAATCAGGATATTGTTGAGAAAATTCTAAAATATTCCTTACATCTGCTCCCCTCCATCCATATATTGATTGGTCATCATCTCCAACAACACAAATATCCCTATGGATTTCTGATAGCATATTTATAAATTGGAATTGAGGTTTGTTTGTGTCTTGATATTCATCAACTAAAATATATTTAAATTTATCCCTATAATAATTTAGTGCATTTAGATTTTTATCAAATAATTTAATCGGCAAAATCAATAGGTCATCAAAATCCAGAGCATTATTTTCCTCTAATTCATTTTGGTAATGCATGTATATTTCTGCTAATTTTTCGTCAATGTACCCAATGGCTGACTCTGATACTTCAGTGGGGCTTAATAGTAAATTTTTCTTAGAACTAATCATATATTGGTAAGACGATGGATTAAATTGTTTTGGATCTAAATTCATTTTTTTTATTATATTCTTAACTAGTGTTTTAGAATCAGACGAATCATATATTGTAAAACTATTAGTATATCCTAGATGATGAATATTTTTTCTTAGTATTCCTGCACAGATTGAATGGAATGTTCCAATACTCATTTTTGAAACATCCTCTTTTATCAAACTTGTAATTCTCTCCTTCATTTCTTGGGCTGCTTTGTTTGTAAAAGTAACTGCTAAAATATTTTCTGGGGGGAGACCAATTTCTTCAATTAAATAAGCAATTTTATAAGTTAATACTCTGGTTTTTCCACTACCAGCACCTGCAAAAATCAATATTGGGCCACCTGTACTCTTTACCGCCTCTAATTGATTAGGATTTAATTCCTTTAAATTCATTTTTTTTCTTTTAGCTTTCTCTTTCTTTTATAAATACGAATATTATGTTTATGTTCTTTTAAAGTTTTACTGAACATATGTCCTCCTTCTGTGTCAGCAACAAAATAAAAATAATCTGATTTTTCTGGATTTATAGAAGCCATTAAAGCTGAAAGGCTAGGATTATTAAGGGGCCCAGGGGGGAGACCTTTATTTAAATATGTATTATATGGACTATTAATTTTTAAATCTTTAAAGGTTAATCGTCTGTTCCCTCCTGGTATAATATATTGTATAGTTGGATCAGCTTCTAAGTTCATTCCCTTATTTAATCTATTATGGTATACTGATGAAATCTTATTCATCTCGGAATTTTTTGCTGCTTCTCCTTGAACGATAGATGCTAGTGTTACGACTTCATTCATAGACATATTTATTGACTCTGCTTTATTTCTGATAAAATTATTATATTTATTTAGAAATTGATTCACCATTCTATCAAATATTTGTTTTTCATTATATGATGTTAAAAAATCATATGTATCTGGGTATAAGTACCCTTCACAAGAGGGAGCATTAATCCCAAATTCTTTAATATAATTACTCTGACATAGTTTAGTGAATTTAATTGAATCTATCCCTATCGCATCATGTAATTTAGATGCGTAATCCTCTATCCCCCATCCCTCAATGAAAGTTAATGTTATTTTGGTTCCAGAATTTGATGTAATTAGTTCTACTAAACCTCCAATATTCTTAATTCTGCTCAAATTATACCGTCCTGTATAAATTTTATCTTCTTTAAAGCTCAACTTCATAATTAATTTAAAAGCAAAAACATCAATTGTTGAGAAATGCTCAGATTTATATAATGAATTTGCGACAGAGGATACCGTTGAACCTTCTGGAATATCTATAGTTTTGTTATCCATAGATTCTATATCAAATGACAGTAAAACAGCATAAAACACTACTAATAGAAGAGGAATAAAAATTGCTAATAAATATAAGTTTTTTTTCATATAATTGAATATAATTGAAATCGAGTTATAAAATTTACATGTAATATTAAATTTATATTATATATAAAATTTCTTGTTTCATTTTATCGTAAGAATGTAAGTTTTTTATATGGGAAAAGTACAGAAAAAGAATAATCAAGAATCTCAGTACTGGAATTTTACTAAAAACAATTATATTCTTTTTAGTCTAGGTATTGTAGTTATTATATGTGGGTATTTAGTAATGGCAACTAGTGAAACAAATAGTTTTGAATCAACAAAACTAGCTCCTATTATATTATTGATAGGATATATTGTTATAATACCTTGTGCTATTCTTTGTAAATTTAAGAAGTAATTGGGGTGGTAGTTCAATTTGGTTAGAGCACCTGCCTGTCACGCAGGACGTTGCGAGTTCAAGTCTCGTCCATCCCGCATTAAAAAGAGCCTACTTTAATCGAGTAGGTTCTTTTGTTTACCCTCAATAAATCATTCGTTTCATCCCTTAAAATAACAACAACAAAACGTGCTTGTGACACAGATTTGTGACAGATTTGTGACAGATTTGTGACAAAAACTTGTGACAGATTTGTGGTAAAATTCTCACAAATACGTTTAAAACAAGGGATAGAATAGTTAGAACTATATCATTTTATATATCTGTCTTAAATTTCACAAGACTCAAATCTATAATTTTTATAATATTTTAAACTAATTGAACAAGGATTAAATGATGGAATGGGAAAAAAATAGCTGGAGAAACTATAAGACAAAATATGTTCCAGACTATTCGAATACTACAGAACTAAATAGAGTAGAAAATGTTTTGAAACAATCTTCCTCTCTGGTGTTTGCTAATGAAATTCGTTCTTTAGATAAAAAGTTAGCAGATATTTCAGCTGGAAATGGATTTTTACTACATGGAGGGGACTGTGCTGAAAGTTTTTCTGAGTTCAATGCAGATAATATCGAAAGTACTTTTAAAGTTGTTTTGCAAATGGCTATCATATTAACTGCCGGCATAAAGGTGCCAATTACTAAAATAGGTAGAATAGCAGGCCAATTTGCAAAGCCCCGGACTAATTCAACTGAAATTATTGATGGTTTAGAATTGCCAAGTTATAGAGGTGATATTATCAATGATATAACTTTTGATGAAAAGTTACGACAACCTGATCCTAATAGAATGCTTAAAGCTTATTCACAATCTGCTTCAACTATAGCGCTATTAAAATCTTTTTCAGATAGAGGATATACAGATTTAAAACATCTGCAATCTTGGAATATGGAATTTATCAAGAATCGTAAACAAGAAGAACGTTACCATCATCTTACTAATCAAATCAAAGATAGTTTGAAATTTATGGAAACACTAGGTCTAATATCTAATGATGCTCCTCATCTTAAAAAAGTAGAATATTTTATTAGCCATGAAGCTTTACTCCTCCCATATGAAGAAGCATTAACTAGAATAGATTCTGAAAATGGAAAAATCTATAATACTGGAGCTCACTTTGTATGGATTGGCGATAGAACACGATTTCTTGATAGCGCCCATGTTGAATATTGTAGAGGCATTAATAATCCAATCGGAATTAAATGTGGACCAACTTTAGATCCTGAAGAATTAATCAAATTAATCGATATCTTGAATCCGAATAATAATCTAGGTAGGATAACATTGATAACACGATTCGGAAATGATAAAATAGAAACATATTTACCTAAATTAATTAGAGCAATTAAGAATGAAGGACGCAGCGTTATATGGTCATGCGATCCAATGCATGGGAATACTATAAAAGGTGCTGAGAATGGCATTAAAACGCGTCCATTTGAAAGAATTTTAGATGAGGTGAAGAAGAATTTTAGCATTCATACATCAGAAGGCACTAAAGCAGGCGGAATTCATCTTGAAATGACAGGGCAAAATGTAACTGAGTGTACTGGAGGAATAGATGAAATATCTGAAGAAGATCTGTCAAATAGATACAGAACTCATTGTGACCCAAGACTCAATGCAAATCAAGCAATTGAAATGGCTTTTTTGATAACTGATAAATTTAGAAACTCTAATTAATACTGAAGGTTTGACCTTCTTCGGCAATCGAAAACCCTAAGTCTACAACATTATTATAAGCTTCTTTATCATTTCTTAATATATAGTTCGTATGATTAAAATGAGTGAAGTATAATTTCTTCTTATTGGTAGACGAAAGGTTAGAAAAACGTCTCATACTATCTAATATTTCTGGGTGCGGTATTTTTTCTATATTTCTATTTTTAATTTCATCTTTACTATAAAAGGTTCCATCAACAAAAAGTATATCATTACGGTCTACAAGATTAACAAGATTATCTTCAAAAGTATCCCATGAGTCTATATCAGGTAAATAAACAGCCGATTTTTTATTTCCAATGATTTCAAAACCTACAGTTTCAGAAAGTTCATTGCGATGAGGAACCTCAAAGGCATTAATTGAAATAGAGGAGTTAATAGGTAAAATATTATTCTTTAAGAGCGATATTAATTCTATATTATCACTATCAATCAATTGCTTTAGCATAGAATTGTTTTCAATATAATCTCTCATTCTAGGCATAGTATATACCGGTATTTTATCAGTATTTAGAACCTCTAACCCAAAGTTGACTAGACCCATATAATGTCCAATATGAGCATGAGTGATAAAAACACCTGCTAAGCTACATCCAAAATCATTCAGCATATGAATCTGACTTTTTACTTCTGGAGTAATATCAAATAGCCAATATTTTTGTCTATTCATATCAACTAATGCTAATGAAGAAGGAAATCGGTGAACTTCAGGATTTTTCCATGCTTCTTGACAGCAATTCTGATTACAAGCAATATGAGGATATCCTCCATCCTGAGCAGTACCTAAAACATATATGAATATTTTTTTCATTGAATAAAACTGGTTAAATGAAGCTACCCTATAGCATCAGGACCAGTCTCGCCTGTCCGTATCCGAATACATTCTTCAATAGGAATAATAAAAATTTTACCCCTACCTTTATCTTCATCTTTTTTAGCAACTTTTGTTATTGCCTCAACGGCCTGTTCTGTGTACTCATTATTTACTGCAATTTCTATTCGAACTTTTTTAAGCAATTTTATTTCATGAGAAATTCCACGATATACTTCATGAATTGGAAATTCCATCCCCTGTCCTAAAACATTCGAAATAGTAAATTTATATATTTTCCTTTTTAAAAGTTCTTCTTTGATTTCAGGAAGTTCTTCCGGCTGAATGACAGCAATAATTAATTTCATAATATACCTTTACTCAATTGTGAATATTTGAAATCCTGAATAAGACTCCATTTCATGTTCCCCAATATCAAGCCCTAAAATTTCTTCTTCTTCAGATACTCTAATACCAAAAATCATTTTGATAGTATAAAACATTAAAGAAGCAGAAATAAGACAAAATGCTCCATATGCTAAAATTCCAATCAATTGGGTTGACACTAAATATTCTTTTGAAAAGATTCCAACAGCTAAGGTTCCCCATATACCACAAACTAAATGAACGGAAATAGCCCCTACAGGATCATCTATTCTTAATTTATCAAATTGAATCACTGCTAATACAACGAGTATTCCACCTAAAAATCCTACAAATATTGCATTTATAGGACTAATAATATCTGCTCCTGCCGTAATACTCACAAGACCTGCTAAAGAACCATTCAATATCATTGAGAGATCAGGTTTCCTTGATACAATCCATGAGGTTATCATAGCGCCAATTACACCTGCTGCTCCAGATAGAGTTGTAGTAACTACTACAAGTGAAACCAATCCTGGGTCTGCTGATAAGACTGAACCGCCATTAAACCCATACCATCCAAACCAAAGTAAGAAAACACCAATGGTAGCCAATGGCATATTATGACCCATAATAGGTTTTATAGATCCATTTTTTCCATATTTCCCAATACGTGGCCCTAAAATAATAGCTCCGACTAACGCTGCCCATCCACCAACACTATGAACAAGCGTTGAACCCGCAAAATCATAAAATCCCATTGTATCTAACCAACCTCCACCCCATTTCCATGAACCAGCAATAGGATATATAAGGGCTACATAAATAGTAGAAAATAATAGAAAACTACCTAATTTAATTCGCTCTGCAACTGCACCTGATACAATAGTTGCAGCAGTAGCTGCAAACATAGCCTGAAAAATAAAATCCGTAAAATAGCTATATGCTCCATTAGCATGATTTAAGAGCCCCTCTTCTCCTATTGGCGCATCAATTCCAAGGCCTGAAAATCCAATAAAACCATTAAATTCTCCTGGATACATTAAATTAAACCCACATATTGCATATGTTAAAATTCCGATAGCTACAATACTTACATTTTTAAACAGAATATTTACAGAGTTCTTTGCACGTGTTAACCCAGATTCCAAAGTAGCAAACCCAAGATGCATAATAAATACTAAAAATGCAGCAATTAGCATCCATGTATTATTTATTGTAAATAAAGTTTGTTCTACAGAAATTTGAGGAGTATCAGCTAAAAGAGTAGAATTTAAAAATAGAAGAATAAATAAAAATCGCACCCAATTTTCCTTAAATAAGAATGATTTTAATATAATGTCAAAGAAATTGACTGCTATATAATATTAAGTAAATATACTTAATTGCAATATTTATTTAAGAGAAAAATAATTTTAAGAAAATATTTTAAAGATTAATTATAATTTTAGTTTAATTTTTATGTTATTGATTGATAAATTGTTCTATGGATACTGAATCTATTATACTTATTATATCTGCATTTATCACCTCCTCTATATCAGCTGTTATTGGCATGGGGGGTGGAATTATATTGCTTGGGATTATGGCCCTTACAAATCACGAGGGCTATATGGTGATTGCTCTACATGGAATTATACAGCTGTTTAGCAATACTACTAGAACTTATATTTTTAGAGAACATCTTAAAAAGAAGCTTATTACAGATTTTTCAAAAGGGGTTTTTTTAGGGTTATCTCTATCTGCTATATGCATCATTATCCTTATCCGACTATTCAATGTTGAATCTGCTAGTGATATAAAGATTGAGATATTGAAACCTCTAATTGGTATTTTTATTATATGGTTTTTATTTTTAAAAAACCTAAAAAACTATTCAAAGAAATTTATCTTTTATTCCAGTTGGAGCGATTAGTGGTTTAACTACTGTCTTTATTGGTGCGACTGGTCCACTGATAGCTCCATTTTTCTTAGATGGAAAGTTAAGCAAGAATAATATTATAGCAAATAAAGCAGCATGCCAGATGATTACCCATGCAGGGAAAATACCTTTATTTATATTCTTCTTTGATATGAATTATATAGGCCAATATGAAATATTATTGCCATTGATTCTAGCAGTATTCTTAGGCACAAATTTAGGAAAGAGTCTCTTGAAATTTATTCCAGAAAATATTTTTAGAATTTTATTTAAAACTGCCCTGACAATAATCGCAATACGATTGATTTTAATTAATATTGATTTGAATTTTATTCTTCAAATATTTTAAATATACCATATGCAAGAAAGCATCCTGATAGTTGCCCTAATATAAAACAAACTGCTTGTTCAGGAGATATTCCAGTAAATGTATCTGTGAATATGCGAGAGATAGTTACAGCTGGGTTTGCAAATGAAGTTGATGAGGTAAACCAGTAACCTGCTGTTATAAATAATGCCACCCCTATGGCTATTGAAGATTCATCGCTTTTGCGAATAAATAATATTGTTAAAATAAGCCCTGTAGTAGCTATAATTTCACTAACTAGCAACGCTCCATTACTACCACGGACTTTATTAGACAATTGCATAATATCTAATTCAAAAATATAATGAACAGCAACTATTCCGATCAGTCCTCCAAGAATCTGCAATAGAGAATATATTATAAAACTCTTTCCATCAAGCTCTTTTCTAAAGAAAAACATTAAACTTACTGCTGGATTAAAATGTGCCCCTGATATAGATCCAAACATTTTAATAATAACAAATAAAATTGCTCCTGTAGCAATAGTATTTCCAAGTAGAGCAACTGCATCATTTCCCTCTGATAAATTTTCTGCCATTATACCTGATCCTACTACAACAGCCACTAACAGAAATGTACCTATAAATTCAGCTAAATATTTTCTCATAACTTATTCAAATCTCCTCTTTTAGTAAATTGATATGCTTATAGATTATATCTCTAATTTCAGTAAACTTTAGATTGATTTGATCGTTAGTTCCCTTAAATTTTGCAGGATCCTCAATATCCCAGTGAATATGCTTGCCTGGATAATTAATGACAGGACATTTTCCCTTTGCATCTCCACAAAGAGTAATAACTAAATCATATTGATTGATATCATCAAATTCGATTTTTTTAGATATATTTTTAGATATATCTATCCTAATATCTTTTAATACTTTAATGGCATAAGGATTAACAGGATCAGGACTTGTACCCGCACTCTCAATTACTTTATTATGAATTTCTTTCTTTGCAATAGCTTCAGCTATTTGAGATCTACAGGAGTTTCCTGTACATAAAAACAGAAGTTTTTTTTTCATTTAATTAATATCTTCAAGAGCCTGTGATATATTTAAAGAATAATCCCCAATATGCTCAAGGTGTTTAATTATATCTATAAAAAGCAGCTCAATCTTTGGTTTTGAACCTTCAGAAAGTCTCCCCCTAGATAAATCTATTAATTTATTTCTAATATCATCAATCTCTTTTTCATATTCTATAGATTTATTTAAATCCTGTCCTAGCATAGGCTGTATATCATTTATAATAAATGAACTATTCCATTCAATGAATTTTATTACTCTACCAAAAAAACTAATAATTTCCTCATTCATTTGATCAGTAAATTCTAAATCATCTTCTATTTTATCTATCTGTATAAACAAGTTTAGAGAACTATCCCCAATACTTTCAAGCTCATTAGTTATTCTCATCATAGCCGCTGCTTCTTTTGAACTTTCAAAACTTAACTCGTGCTTCGTACATTCTGCAAGATAGGCTGATATTTGCTCCTGCATTTGGTCAGATTTAGATTCAATTTTTTTTGCCTTTAAAAGAGACTCAGTAATATTTTTTTATCTTTAAAAGTATCTAAAGAAAACTTAAACATTTCATCTATCATTTGAGACATGTTAATAACTTCTTTTTTGGCCTCTATAATAGCGATTTCTGGAACTGGCTGAACGCCAGTACTGAAATATTCAAGCGTATATTCTTCTTCTTCTTTTTCATCTTCTGAGGGCTTAACCATTTTGGTAACTATTGAAGCTATCTGAGGAATAAACCAAATTAAAACTGCTACATTGATAAGGTTAAATAGAGTATGAAACACTGCTAGATGAACTGGAATATTCCCTTTAATATTTGAATCTCCAGGGGCTATAGAATCAACAAATTCTACAAACATTCCAAAAGTAATTATCATCCAAATAACTCCAAAAAGATTGAAAATCATATGAGCTCTAGCCGTCCGTTTTGCATGATAATTAGCTCCTAATGATGCCAAATATGCTGTTATTGTCGTTCCAATATTTTCTCCAAGAACAAGCGCTGCTGCTTCTTTGTAACCAATCCAACCCGCAAAAGCCATAGTTATTGTAATGGTCATCGCGGCACTTGAAGATTGAAGAATGATTGTTAGAAACACTCCAACTATAATGAAAATAAATATTGCCATAGACCCGAACTCTTTAAAGGTATATTGTTCTAAAATGCGGAAAAAATCAGGAGGATTGTTAGGGTCAACAGGAGGAATTGAGCCTTTTAAAAGGTTTAATCCTAAAAATAATAACCCAAAACCTACAAATATTTCCCCAAGATTTTTTCTTTTTGAAATTTTTGAAAAAACAAGAGGCAGGCCTATAGCTATTGCAGGATATGCTATATCAGTAATATTAAATTTAAATCCAAGTATAGCAACTAACCACCCCGTAATAGTTGTCCCAATATTTGCTCCCATAATAATACTAATGGACTGGGTTAAACTAAGCAATCCAGCATTCACAAAACCAACAGCCATAACAGTTGTAGCTGAGGATGACTGTACTAAACATGTTGTTAAGAATCCTGTAAACACACCAGCAAATTTGTTCTGTGTCATATAAGCAAGAATATTCCTGAGACGACTGCCTGCAGTTTTTTGAATTCCTTCACTCATAACCTTCATCCCAAAAAGGAATATTCCTAGAGATCCTAAAATGTTAAATACTGTACTAATCATATTAAATATTTATATTTTCTTTTCCTTATAATTAAAACCTAAACTGAAAATTTATTTTAAAAAGAGCTTCCTTATCTCTATCATCTTCATATAAAGTAAATCTTGCATTTGGAGCAATAATCAATCCTTTTGCCGCATAATAGTTTACCCCTAGTATTATATATGTTTCTGAATTCTTCTCAGTATCAGTGTCAGGGTCATACATGTCAATATAGAGTAGACCTTCTAAATTATCCATAGCTTTATAGCTATAGTAGAATGCTATAATCTGTTCTGCATGAGAACCAGAATCAGTACATATATCAAATTCACCTCCCACTCTGAATACTTCATTGATGGCATACCCTCCAAAAAATGACATCACTTTTCTATTATACAAATCTGTACTTTCCTCTATTCCTAGCTGAGGAAGTGGTCCTTGATAAATTTCATAGGGTTCTGTTGAAAATGAAGCACCTATATTAAAATCACCCTCTTTAGTTATGTTCCTCTTCCCATAGACAGCTTGTAACGATATTTTGTTAAATTTATCATCTCCTTGGCTTTTATAACCTACACCATTTGTAATAAGAAGATTGTAGCTTAATCTGCTAATTCTATTATGATAACCAATACCCATATCAGCAGAACTTGAGAATCCATGCCTATCCATTGGAGATTTTTCTATGAATCTAAAACCCCAATTTTTTTCAGTAATATTGAACATATTCATTCCTTGCATGCCTAATGTTATTTTTCCAATAGGTGATTTCCAGTCTAATTGAGCTTTTTTAAGATACAGATAGGCAGGAGAATTGTTATAGTCTATATCTGATTGGAATTTAAACGAAACATCCTTGGAAATATCATTTTTATAAGTAAAGTATACCCTTGTTAATGAGAATCCTTCATTATTAATTGCATTATCGGTCAAATTATAAGTATAATTAAAATAGGAGACACCAGAGATTTCTCCCTTCGAGAATATCATAGAAAGAAGAATTATAAAAAAAACTTTCTTAATTAATAATTCTTTTAAAATCATTGTTGAAATTTATGAAGATTTAACTGAAAAAATAAAACACTAATTTTTAACTTGTCAGAGATTTTAAAAAAAAATTAAATTAACAGCTCTTTCCATTATTATCAGCTTTTTACTACAGTAAAAAGTGCTAGCATTTCTGTTAAAATTTCGTGATCAACCTAGTTTTAATACGTTTTTCTCTAATATTTCAGTGGGTTTTAATTTTATATGAGGATAGCTACTGTTTAGGGGAATTCTTACTTTTCATCAGAATCAATAGAGTCATCTAATTCTTTTGTTGCTTTCTTAAATTCCTTCAATCCTTTACCTAGACTTCTGGCAAATTCAGGAATTTTTTTACCTCCAAAAAGAATCAATACTGCCAAAACAATTAATACAGCTTGCCATGGTCCTACAAAGCCAGCTATCATGTATGTTTCCATTTTTATAACTCCATTATTTACTCAGTTAATTTAATACTAATTTTATATATTTTTTGTATCTATACTAATCCCTGCATTTTTTAATCTATCTATAAGTAAATCACCAGTACATTGGACAGGTGTCAAAATCCCTTTATTTTTTAATAATTGATTATCTTGTGTTAATATGCACAGAGCCATTTCTGATATAAATTTTGAAGTTTCTCCATATCCAGGGTCTCCTCCTTTAATTGTAGTCATTACTGAAGAGTTTTTTCCTTTTGCAACAATTTTTACAACAAACCAATTACCTTCACGTTCCTTCCTTGATGGTCCACTTCCTGATGGTCTTAATGATAATAACCATTTTTTAATCAATTTACTTTTTGACATGATGCTAATGGCGAAGAGTCCTATTAATATGACTGCTAATCTTCTCCATGACTTGAATAAAAGGTATTCGCTAAAGGAAAAATCTTCCCCATAGTGACTGAAACTTTTAGACGTTTTCTTGACAATGTATTTATCAATTACTGGAAAAAATAATGCCCAGCGCTTGAATTCCTTGTGAAAGAATATTTTCTTTTTACGAACTTTCTTTTTTGAATTACTTTTTCTTCGATCGATGATGGGTTGTGGACTTGACAAGGAATTAATCAGTGATGCCCACGTACCACCTGAAATATTACCATTAGATTCAATGAAATAACTCACATCACTATTAGGCTCATTTAATTGATTAACAGCGCAATACACTGCAATATCTGGCGGAATAGATTCAAAACCACAACTATGTATAATCATTACTTCATTTTCAATTGCTTTCTGCGCATATTTTTCTTTTATTTTGTAAGCAAAATAAGGTTCTCCAGTTAAATCTAGATAATGCGTATTGTTTTCTATACAGCTATCAACCAAACCTTCACCATATAATGAATATGGCCCTACAGTAGAAATTATTAATTGAGATTGATTACAGATATTATCTAATGAAGCTTTATCAAATGCATCTCCATACAAAATATCTATTTTCTTATTTTCTAAAGAAAATTTATCAGAAATTAATTGCAGTTTGGGAATATCTCGTCCTGCAATAGCCCAGTTTAAATTGAATGCATCTTTGTGGGTTGATAAGTATTCGCAAATTAATTGACCAGTAAATCCGCTGGCACCATATATGACTATATCATACTTTTTATTGTTCACAAGCATATTGACATGCTGAAAGAGACTGGAAAGGAACTAATCCCTGACATCCACCCCAGATAAACATTTCACAGGAATTTGTAGAAGAATCAAAGTAATACATAGGGATTGCTGCAAAACAAGGACCAGCGTTTGGTTCTAAATAACATTCATCTGGAAGGTTATCATCATTGGTCCCCTCTAAAATTGCCGAAACAATAGCTACAACATCTAATACATTTAACAGATTATCTTCATTGAAATCTGCTGCAGCAAATTCGCTCCCTGATGGAGTATCCTGCTGCAGGATGAATCCAATGAGCATGACAATATCAATAACATTGATCTCACCATCATCATTGATATCTCCAAGGGTTACTTCTACGCAATCTACAGTATTTTGATAACCAATAGCATTTTCAATGCATTCAGGGTATGGAGGGCATAGTAGATTTCCTGTTAAATCAAACTCTAGATAATCATTGTCATTTAGGGTTAAATCACATATTGATTCTGGAATATATCCAGATAAATAATTATATTCAAATCGAAATTGTTCAATCTCACTTAGCTGGCCTTCAGAAACCTCAGGAATTTCTCCTGATAATTGGCAATAAATGTATGCACCACACATGATACTGGTTAATCGTCCATCTTCCCACTCTTGATAACCCAGTTCTAATGGCTCAACTATTCCATTGCTATTAGCAAAGAAATAAGTTTCTCCATCAATGATTTTCCAAAACAATGAATCTTCATCATCCATATATGGATTAGGAGAACCGCAGTAATTATCATTTTCATCACAATCATCACCTACGCCACTCTCTAGGCTATTGTCAATCATTTCCTGTAAATAGGCGATATCCTGTGAATTAAAACATATGGAAGTTGATATGATTGCTCCATTAGCATTAAGATACATTCCTTCAATTTCAACTTCTCCATCATCACAACTGATTTGATTATCAGAACATGTATCTTCACATTCACCAAAAGAATTAAAAAATGAATCAGAATAATCAATCCCATTACTATCCCAACCGCATCCGGATATTCCCAGACAACCACTCTCCGTCCATCCATAACCTAAAAACATATCACACATACCAAAATCAATACCCGTAAAATCAACACAATTTTCCTCTTCTGATAAAATACAATCTCCATAACAACCCCCACAATAATCAGCGAAACAATCATATCCATCCGCACAATCCACAACCATGCATGGATCTACAAAACATTGAACAGGCATTTCACAATCATAAGCAAAATTTATATCTTCAACAGGATATGCCCCGCATTCAACACACTCATATTCTGATCCGACTGTTATGTCTACAAATCTATCAATATATTGATCAAGAGATATCGAAGCAGTTAAACTGATGATATTCCCGATATACTCTCCACCTTCTGTTTCAATATAATATTCACTGCATACATCCATACACCAACTTGCTTCAATCTCTCTTACATAACCTGTATATTCATCTGAATATAAAAATGAAGACAATGTTACTATCATAATTAAAATATGTTTAAAATTCATTGATATCCTTTATCACTTAATTAATACAACTTTCTTAGTATTAATATATTCACCTGCAGTCAGTTTTACAAAATAAATTCCACTGGAATACTTATCTGCATTCCAAACTATATAATGCTCTCCTTTACTTATAAATCCATCATATAAATCTATTATTTTAATACCATTTATATCATATACTTCAAGCTTTACTTTAGATATATCTATAACCTCAAAAGATATAGTTGTTGATGGATTGAATGGATTTGGATATATGTTTTTCAACATAATTTTACCCGGAATTTCTTTTGCTATACTAAGGTTCTCTAAAATAAATAATTCATTATTTTTCCATTCAGGGATATAGCCTTTAAGCCAATATTGTTCACCATTCATTTTGACCAATTTAAATTGAGGAATAGAACCTTCCTGAGTATATCCAAAAGTATATTCTGTACCATTATATCCCATAACAGGTATATCTGTATAAGTACCTTCCCACACTCTACTCCCTACAAGAGTACCATTATTATACGACTCTACTGTATCTCCAACATCAATACCTTCTATATTCCCAAAGAAATAGAAAGCCTGTTTTGAGGACTGGTTATAACCACTCATTGTTATAGGAATTTGATTATTTGGGAAATAAATATTTCTACTTAAATCAATATTTTCAAAATTAAAAACTATATCTTCTAATAAACGGAACCAATAACCCTTTCCACCAAAAAATTGAGTGAGGCTTCCAACCCAAGTATCATTAAGCGGGAGCGCTGATACACCTTCTCCTATAATACCAGATATAACATCTTCAAACTGATCTGGAATAGCATCTAGTAAGGATAATGAATCTGGAGATGGAAAGGATACTAAATTTAAGCCTTCATGCAGAGGATACAATATGCTGGAATCAACTAAATACACATCTTCTAATAACAATGTATCTTCAGTTATAACTTGAACCCAGTATCCAGAAGTAGGTTCTACTTCAGTCAAACTGCCGGCCCAAGAACCATTAGGTAGTAGAGTTGAAGCTAGCCCCTCACCTATAATCCCTATAACATTATCATTCAATGAGCTCATCATATTATACAATGAGTTATCCTCAGGAAAACCATAAAAACTAATAAGATTACTGCCTGAATGGAGAGGTATTTCCATATCAATTAAGTTATCTCCTTCACCGCTATCATCACCGTCACCTGTAATATCTACACAATCGCCAAGTATAGCTTCATATTCAATCCCTACATATGTAGTTATGCTTGAATATTCAAAGCATATTTGATCAGAGGTAGTCTCATCATATTGCAGAATAGTTAAAAGACCATTGTTTTCAGGAATATATTCTCCTGTTGATGTTCCTGATACATTTGAATCTGTTGTTGAAATATTAAAACCTAAATCTCCTGCATCACCACCATAAGCTGAATTAACTACAATCCCCGACACATCAATATCAAAAGCAGATACAGGATAAATACAATCCATTAAAATCTCAACTGTTCTATTTTCAAAATCTACATTTCCAAAATCTAATTCTCCAAATGCTTCAAAATCACCACCATCATCACCTCCTGAGTCGCCTCCATCTTCATCACAAAATCCTTCTTCAATACATACGGAACAATCAGCTCCATATGCTATTGCATATTCGCACGTTTGTCCTATTAATAGATAAAATCCACAATCAGTATCATAGCATTCACCTTCACCTCCACCTCCAGTGGTTCCTCCTGCATCTCCCCCATCACTACAATCAGCTTCATCTGAGCCATCAGCACAATCTACATAACCATCACATGCCCAAGAACCATAAATACATGTTCCATCACCACAATCAAATTCATTATCAGCGCAGCCTTCTGGAGGATTTGCTCCTTCATTAATCCATAATGCAATCATATTAATCGTTTGCTGATCTAAAGGGAGACCCTCTCTAGGCATTTGATCTCCAAAAGGAGGAGTATTTGATAATTTTTGTATCAATATACTGCTATCTGCATCAAAAGGAATAATCACAGGACCATGATCAGATGTTCCAAGCATTAAATTATCATAAGAGGTTAAATCTAAATTCCCTACATAACTGCCACCACCAGAGTGACAATAAGATGTGCAATTTGCATTAAAAATCTCCTGAATATCTTCGTATGTAACACATAGCCCATCTTCTCCACTTTCATGACAACCACAATCATATACTGCGCCTGGACCATCACATATACCGCAATCATCAAAAGTAGCATCTCCACCCCATTCTCCTAGACAGTCCTGAGTACAGTCGTTAGATGGGTCATTATCACATACATCGCAATTATCTAATAGAGAGTCTCCATTTGGAATTCCAGCACAATCTAAACATGAGGAGTTATCTCCTCCACAAATAGCACATTCATCTATAATTGCTACTCCTCCACAAACACCAAAACAATCTGCAAGAACTACATTCAGTTCACTATCACTACATTCAGCAAAAACATCATCTAATACCCAAGAACAATCACCATTACAATTTCCACACACATCTAATTCTGTATCTCCATTACATTCACCTGTACAATCAGGTAGGGTCCCATCACAATCACATTCATCTTCATTAATACCATTTCCATCACAATCACCACATTCATCAACTACTGAATCTCCTTCACAAACACCAGCACAATCTATAATAGAATCGCCAAAACAAATACCTGCACAATCTTGATCCGCATTACCACCTGCACATACATCGCAATCATCTGTATCGTTTGTCTGACAATCAGGCTCTAAATCAGAACAGTTTTGAACCCATGAAAAAATAAATTCATTTATAAATGGCTGAGAACATGAATATATTCCAGTTCCTGCACCAAGCCCATCTCCATCAGTATCATCACACCATGGATCTAGTTCTTCGGGATAAAAACAGCTACCATCATCATCATTAGCAAAAACATTATAATTACAAGCTAATTCATCAATGCAGCCAGAAATAACATCACATTCATCACATGTTTCGGGACAAATCTCAGATATAAGTGATCCGCCAAACACAAAATCACAACCAAGGGCTGCAACTGCAGCTACGCAACCACCAAAACCTGAAACTGTATCGTTATCATCAGAACAAAGAGTCCCTAAACTAATATCAGAGATTGACTGGAGCACATCTCCAAAAACACCTGTGCCAGTAGACCACGTTAAAACGGTTTCATATTCAATCTGCTCACTGGCTTTCCATACTCTTACAACAACATCATTCCCTTCAATAAATCCAGCCAGCTGAGGACCTCCAAATGCACACAAATCAACTGAACCTACACTTACAAGATTAAGTTGATTACCATCCCATATGCCAGCTCCTACTAATAGCTCCCCTATCTGATTAGAACAATCATTATAATTAGTGATGCCCTGTAAATCAAAAATGCCAATTTCATCACCAGCATCTAAAGTGGTTATAGATTCAGGAAATATAGTAAGTTGAGATTCACCTGTATCTTCAAGCCCAACAATAAAATGTTGAGAATAAAGAAAGCTGAAAATGGTAAAAAGAATAATATTTTTCAAGAAAATTCTGTTCATCTCTATTCTAATATTAATACCTTACTAATTACTTTTAATTTAGCTGTAATAACCCTCTGTTCAAAACGATTCTACTAACTGTTACATTTTATAACAGAGAAATATATTTATGATATTAATAAATTACCTTATGCGTATAAAATGCATTATTTATATTATTCTTTTATCTTTTTTAATTCCTTCAATAAAACCTGTGAATAATTCTACGATTAACTATATCCATGTTTTATTTGAATGGGAACCCATTTCTGATGTATCTGAATATAGATTGTCTGTGACATCTAGTAATGGAACTATTTTAGACATTACTACTTCTAACTTTTTTTATGTTGATGAAAGCAATATTGATTGGGGAAATATTTATTCATGGCAAGCTTGTGAATCTTCTGATAATTTAGTATGCTCAGACATTTATACTTTCACAACAGGTTCTGAGATGAATTTAGGAGATATGAATCTAACTATTAACCAGCCATCCGAATATTATGATGGAGTAACAATCTTTGGCAACTTGACCCCTGCATTCTCGGCTGCAATTGATAAAGAGGGTCGTCAGATATGGAATTCAGGCGGACTAAATACATTCTGCTATTTTAAGCGTGATCAACAAGGTAATTTCTATGGAGGGCAATATGAAGATGATCCTATCAATATGCTCCCTGGAATAGAATTTGATATAGATAGTAATATTCTCTTTGAGGAGCCTGAAATAACCGTGCCAAACTATGCATTTGTCCAACATGAAATACTAAAGATAAACGATAATCAATATTTATTCTTTATTCCTGTAGATTTAATGCTTCCTACCCCAATATGTGCAACAACTCCAGGGTGTACAGATTTAGATGGTGAATATTACTGGGAAGATGATTTTGAAGATATTGGAGGATATGCTTTATGGAGAGGAGAAAAGATTATTTTATGGGATACCCAAACAAATCAAGTTGAGTGGGAATGGAATGCATTTGATCATATATCTTTAGAAGATTTTGATGAAATAATTAATTGGAGTACTGTTCCAACTTATGGATATTATGATTGGACTCATTTTAATGCAATGGAATATAGTCCTCAAGAAAATGCTGTCTATATTTCTTCAAGACATTTATCTAGAATATATAAAATTGCTTTAAATAGTTATGACGACCCCAACACTGATATTAATGAGACAATAATATGGTCAATGGGATATGACCCTACTGGAAATGGAAATACTAATATTCAACTAAATGATGAAAACGGTGACTATAATGGGTTTTCATTCCAACATGGTCTGCAAATACTCGATAATGGCAATATTGTCACATTAGATAACGGGAATATCAGCTCATTGCTTTTTGATGACTACAATGGAGATAATTATACTCGTGCATTAGAAATAAGTATTGATGAAAACAATAGTACTGCAAATATAGAATGGGAATATATATTAGATGAATATCTGTTTGGGGCATTATCTGGGAATGCTCAAAAACTTGATAATGGAAACTATCTCATAACTACTATTGGAAATTATGGGCACTCCTTAGAAATTGACTCAGAAGGTAACTTAGTATCCGATTTACAGTATAAAATTGATAACTATGTAACTGGAAAAATGTATAGAGCAGATAGAATAGCATCTATACACCCTCTTGGTTGCATTGATTTATCAGCATGTAATTATGATATAAATGCTCGAGTAAATAATGGGTCTTGCGAATATCCTCCTGAAGGTTTCTGTGACTGCAATGGAAACATATTGGATTGTGCTGGTATTTGTGGAGGAGTCGAATTAGATACTGACAATGATGGGGTTTGTGATACTGATAGTGATGGAGAACAGTTAGATATGTGTCCTGATGGAGATACTGGCTGGACCTCTAATGTTATTACAGATTATGATTCTGATGGATGCCAAGATGAAGTAGAGGATATAGATGATGATAATGATAATTTAGATGATTGCTGGGTATATTGGCATGCTGATGGTATATTGCTGACTGATGATGAAAAAAATGCTTTAATAGAATCAGGAGATTGTGAAGATTTTGAATTGTCAGCTGAAGAAAATTTTATCCCAAACCAAATAAGTTTATTAAATGCATATCCCAATCCATTTAATCCAATGGTCAACTTCAATGTTGAGATTAATTCTCCATCTAAAATTAATATTGATATTTATTCAATTAATGGAACCCTTATTCAATCAATTTACAATGGGACTATCATGGCAGGGGTGCATTTATTTGAATGGAATGGAGAATTATATCCTTCTGGATTATATGTGATAAATTTGACCTACGACAATAATTCTATTTCTAAAAAAGTTGTATTATTAAAATAGGAGAACAGATGAAACAAATTCTGCTCATTATATTATTTAGCTTAGCAATATCCCAGGACTGTGATGGGGGGTATACCTATATTCCCGCAGATGAACTGTCTTTCTCAACAACATCGCTCCCCTATGAATCAGGACAGCCATATACATGCTTTAATGATGGAGATCTTGAATTTCTATCTGATTTGAATCAAATCAATGATTTAGGGTATGACTCGGGTTTATCATTGGGTACTCAAACCTGGAACTATGGGAAGTTAAAAGTATTTGTAGCTACTTACACTCCCAGTGGTCCAGGGATAAATTCTACCCAAATACATACACTCCCAGAGACTATATCAAATTTGAATGAAATCGTGACATTATATCTTGAATGGAATCATCTAGTATCTCTTCCTAATTCATTTACTGAATTAATTGCACTAAAGAATCTTTATATAAGTAATAATAAAATCGAGATATTAAACAGTAATTTTGGAAATTTAATTGAATTGAAAATATTAGATGCTGGATATAACTATATATCCGAAATACCTGATTCATTTATTAATTTAGAAAATCTAGAATACCTATGGTTATTTAATAATGATATTACATATATCCCCCAAGGAATTTGCGCTTTAGATATTCAATGGAGTGATATGGATAACTCTTACTACCCATATTTTGCTATTGGAGGCAATGAATTATGTTTTCCTGATAATGTGCCAGAATGCATATTAAATAGCGACCATTTCGACGAATCTTTAGATCAATTTTATTATAGTTTTATGTATGTAATTGAACAAGACTGTGCAGATGTAAATGATGATGATATAGTAGATATTTTAGATGTATTATCAATAGTTCAAACAATTATGAATTTTGATTATCCTGACACAGATGACTATCTTTATAATAACATGGATGTAAATGATGATTTAACCATTGATATTATTGATTTGATTGCGTTAGTAAACCTTATACTATCTAATTAAAAAAAATAAATAAATTCTAATCTAAAATGTGAGAAATTCTCCATTGGATTAAATGGGTAGCTGTCTCCTGAATTTTTATTGCCTGTGATGAAATTAATTGCTGATGATATTTTCCAAGAATCATTCAAATCATATATACCCTCAACTTCAATAAAACTTCCTTTATTCATTACATCGAAAAACGTTCTTAAATTAGTTTCTAAAGTATAATCCCATAAAAATTTCTTTAAATTTAAGTATACTGTTCTGGATTTTATTAAATTCACAGTTCCTCCCCACTCGGGGTGTTCTTGTAATGTAAAAATAGTTAATGGAGAACCCATTCCTGGTATGAAATTGTGCTCAGGAAGTAGATCAATATCACGACCTAATATTTCATAAACTCTAATCTCACCGTCACCTTCTATTCCTGTAGAAATATATATTAAATCATGGAAGATAAATTGAGTAGATAGTTGAATATCAAAAAATAAAGGATATTCTAGTTCTAATACATATTGCATATACTCTGCTCTTGTGCCCATATGATAGCTCGCATCATATTCAGGGACACATTCATCAAATCCATCTTCAAATGCTTCCTCACACATTATAAATGCACCTTCACCTCCACCGGGGAAAGGTCTATATATATCTGGAAGAGGAGTCCATACTCCCTGAATATTTTCACCTGCATTTCTTATTAAGTCATCTGTAAAGAAATAAGCAACTTCTGTTTTTAATGATAAATCATCAATAAATGTTGAAAATCCTAATCCTAAAACTTCAGTTTTTCTATATGCTAATACTGTATCTACATATGTATATTTTTCTAAACTCGCAAGACTCTCAGCCCCTTTTGAAGGAATCCACGTATTTGCACCTAATGAAGACATGGTTTTATCATAACCATTAAAATATGATAATTCTAAATCAAATAAACTCCCACTATATTTATATTTTGCTCCATACTCAAAGTCATCTACTTTATTTATTGTTGGATTCTCAGGAAGGGGAAGATTAATTGGTAATTCTGAATCATTAAGAGGTATCTTTGTCCCTTTATGATTAGTGTTGAATACAAAACCTAAAGAATGAGAACCAAGGTAAATATCTCCTGTAAAAGATAATTGTGCTATCTTCCTTTCTGTTCCTCTGGAAAAAATATAATAGTAGTTGGTAGGACTTAGATTATCTGTTGGGCTATTGTTAGATAGTATCCCCCATGAATGAATAATATTTCCAAAATTAAGCTGACCAAACGGTACATACCAGCTTAAATACATTTCTCGTAATTCTGGATTAAAATAGGAGTCTTTAAGAGGATCTTTAATAACAAACTCTAATGCAACTTTAGAATTTAATTCGAAGTTACTATAACTTATTCTATTAGAATAATTTGCAAGACGAAAAGGAACTTTTATAAAACTATAGTCCGATACCCTATGTATGGTTCCAAAATGAATATTTGATGAGTGATCTAATTGGATTTGAGCACATAATACCCCTAAAAATAATATAATGATATATCTTTTCAATTATTATCCATATAATTAATAAGCCAGCTTAAAACTTCTGTCCCTTGTTCCTTCCATGCTTTTGTAAGACCCCATGAAGGAAATTTCCCTAACAGCTCTCCATTCCATATATATTCAATTCTAGTTTGCCCATTTTCTAACTTAGTTAATCTCCATTTTCCAGCAGCTCTTGGTAGTCGAACATAACCTTCATTCACAGGAATATTCAAGTCATCATAATGCATCCATCTATATTCCTTTATATTCGGAGCTGATAATTCTGTGTATCTAACAATATAATCACGACCTGAAAATGGGAATGGCATATCTAACTTTATATGTACAATATCATCAGTATAAAGTATAGTTTCAGTTATCCTTTCAAATACATTGGGATAATTTTTCTTATCCTCTAAGAACATTGATATTTCTTCTATTGAATAATCTGTCCTCATATATGATCGGCACCACATTATATTGTCTTCTTGATAATATTCAACTCTAACTTTGCCTTTGACAAGCGTTTCCCATTTAAAAGAATCAAAGTCAGGCAATTCAGTAATTGCTGTTAAAAAACTGATAAATAATATGTTCAATACAAATTTATTCATTAAAAAAAGTTCCATAAATTTTGGCACAATCAGAGCGTATCTTTTCCTCTGTTAAACCAAATTTCTCCAGATTGTATTTATGTTTACTCTCATAATTACGTTGCTGCTCACCTGTTTCTTTTATTGCCGCAATTAAATCTTCTGATGCTTCATGATCTACAAATTTAAGAATATCATCCATTAAACCTTCAAAATCAGACATCATTCTATCATATTTAACAATCATCACCTTCTCTTTATCAATTTTCCCATTTACCCAATCATCATGAAATCGAATTTGTAGTTCAATAAGTGCCTTATATAGTCTGTCTATATAAAACTGACGTTTCTCTTTAGGTAAGCTCCAAAACCCAAAAACACCATCAAGTACACCAGTAACAAGACTTAAGCCTGATGGAATTACATTTAAAGGGTCTCTAGCCATATAAAGTAATTTTGCATCAGGAAACTTTTCAATAAAAGCCGGTATATTTACACTTATTGAAAATAATTTACCAACCATCCTTTCTGAATTAGAGCTTATCAGTGTTCTTCGCCACATTGTATCAAGCCAATTAAAATCCCGCTTTGAGTTGTCTCTGGTTTTTGGTTGAAACCAATCTAGTAAGTCATCTTTTGCCCAAGAAAGAATAAATGCATATAAAAAGAAACCATCAAAAAATCTAAATAAAAGAGATGGGTCATCTGTTTCTATAGCATTTAAACTTGTTTTATGAACTTCATCTGAATGAAACTTAGCGGGACTGATTTTCTCTAAGATTGGAAGAATAGGTTTGATTAATTTTTGAAGAACAATTGAAGTAAATACCATTTGGTAAAGTCTCGACCCTGAACCAACTCCATTATTTGATAGATATCGATGAATAAAGGTAGTCCCCGATCTAGGATTTCCAACAATCAAAATAGGTTTATTGATTTTTTTTGTCAATTTAAATGGATAGAAGATCCAATCTATCTTCATAAAAATGGAATTTATGGTTCTTAAGGTTAATAGATACAAGCCTGCAAAGATAGGAGATATCCATCTACCAAAAGTTAATCCGATAGTTTGATATGCCTTAAAAGCTCTTTTGATAAATGAAATACGCATCTTCCCCTTATATAAACTAATAGATAATTTAAGGATATTGTTCTAAAATATATATGTTAAAAATTGTATCAAAAAAAAGTATTTCAGTCACAAACTTTTACAATAATGAGCCTAAAATATATCTGAGAATATCTTACTTTTTATATAATAATATCTTTGGGATTTTGCATAATGAAAAAAATATTTTACACATTGCTTCTTGTTTTTACAATAAACTTAATTTTTGCAGAAATCTATGATGGCTACTTACTCTATTCCCCTAGTGGAGGCGGTGGTGGCCAAGGTGGTGGCAATAATGATCACTATACACGATTAATAGATAGTGATACTAATATAATCCATGAATGGGAACATTCATATGGATGTGCAAGCATGCCTTATTTAAGACAAGATAGTATATTAGTATACCCGTACCGAGTACAAAACCCAACAATGGATTCTGGTGGTGTCGGAGGTGGCGTCCAATATGTTGATTGGGATGGAAATGTCCTGTGGAATTATGTTTTATCCAATGATACATACCAACATCATCATGATGTAGAGCCATTGCCTAATGGAAATGTTTTGATGATTGCATGGGAAAGAAAATATGCATCAGATGCATATGAAATGGGTAGACAAACAATTAACAATTCCTTAAATCAAATGTGGTCTGAAGCTATTTTTGAAATTGAACCTTATACAGGAAATATTATCTGGGAATGGCACTTATGGGATCATCTTATACAAGATATAGATTTATCATATGAAGCTTTTTATGGGACTATATCTGATTATCCAGAACTCCTTGATATTAATTACGGTACTGTGGGCAGTAGCGGAGGTCCAGGTGGTGCTAATGGAGACTGGAGACATCATAATGCAATTTCATACAATGAACAGTTTGATCAAATAGTTATCTCTTCTAGACATGGTGATGAGGTCATGATTATTGATCATAGTACAACCACTGAAGAAGCTGCTTCTCACTTAGGAGGAAATTCAGGAAAAGGTGGTGATTTTTTATATAGATGGGGAAATCCTCAGTCGTATGATAGAGGTAGCAATTCTTGGCATGATTTAGACTCACAACATGGGGTAAACTGGATACCTGAAGGTTATCCAGGAGCTGGTGATTTAATTTTGTTTAATAATGGATATACTTCTAGCCAATCTGCAGCGTTTCAAATAACAACTCCTATTGATGAAAATGGAAACTATTACATTGAAGATGACCAACCTTTTGGACCCTCAACAACCACTTGGCAAGAATCTTCCAGCAGTTTTAATTCAGATGTTCAAGGTGGTGCATTTAGACTGCCTAATGGTAATACAATGGTTACAGAAGCTGATGATGCGCATGTTTTTGAAATATCAGAAGATGGAAATATCCTATGGCAGTTTAATCCTGCAGGAATTGATATGATTGCTAGGGCTACCAAATACCCTATAGATTATCTTGAACAATCAACCCCCGGAGATATAAATAGTGATGAAGTTATTAATATTCTTGATGTGGTATTACTTGTAAATATTATTCTTGGATCTAATGAGTTTGAATCTTCAGCAGACCTCAATAATGATGGTATTGCAAATATACTTGATGTTGTGTTGCTCGTAAATATTATTTTAGGAAACTAAGTAATAGAAATTAATTGATCTAAAATTTTTGAAACTGAGTCTTTCTTTAATGGTGAATCATCTGTTTTACTAATTGTCATTGGTAATACAATTACTCCAAGATGATTTAATTGAATTCTAAGGGAATTGATAAAATTATTTCCTGTTCCGCCACTATGTGTGCAAATCAATGCAGATTTCCCATTAAATGCACCTCTCCAGTTAGATGTTTTAACTGATATCCAAGCAATTACATTAGTTAATATTGGAGGCGTTGATCCATTATACTCTGGAGCACAAAAAATAAACCCCTCAGCATTTTGGAATAACTTATCTATTTCAGAAATGTCTTTAGATTTTGTTGTCTTTTCTATTTTTGGATGGTATAATGGAATTGAAAAATCATCAAGCTTAATCAAATTATAATTAACTTCTTTTGTTTTAAGTAAAGATTCAATCTCTTTAGCTAATTTATAATTGCTCCCTGAAGTAGCACTAATAAGTAAAATATTTTTCATTCAAAAATTCCTTTAAACAACGTGTAAACTTACTCAATTGTATAATAAATTTACAATGTCTATGAAACAACTTATTTATATAATTATACTATTCTCATTTTGTTTATGTCAAATAAAAATTGGAGATTTGGCTCCAAACTTTAGTCTCACTGATGAAAACAATAAAATACATACACTTAAAGAGTATAAAGGAAAAAATGTTGTCCTTTATTTTTACCCAAAAGATTTCACCCCAGGGTGTACTCAGCAAGCATGCTCACTACGTGATATTAGTAAAGAATTGACTGACAGAAACGCTATTGTATTAGGTATCAGCTATGACTCTGGAAAAAAACATAATGGATTTTCTAAAAAATATAATCTGAATTTTTCTTTATTATCTGATAAAGATAAATCTATAAGCAAATTATATGAAACCAAAGGATGGCTTTTCCCTAAAAGAAAAACCTTTATTATTAATAAAGAAGGTCAAATTGCTCATATTATTGATCCTGTAAATATTATAACACACAATGATATTGTTCTTTCAGTGTTAGATTCCCTCCTTATATCTTATCCAAAGTAATTCTTTTCAATCAATCGTTTTATATATAAATTTATATATCAATCTTTCAATTAATTAAGGGACATTAACATGAGATATCTTTTCTATATAAGTACATTTATTATTTTAACTACCATAGGTTTCTGCACAGAAGATGTTTCGGGAGTGACTACTGAAGAAAGTAACATGCAAGGTCATATGATGGCCGAACAAATTATACGATGGTTGCATATCTTTGCAGGAATTATGTGGATTGGATTATTATACTTCTTCAATTTTGTCAATGGTGCTTTTGCAGCAACTATGAGTGGCGATACTAAAAAAGCAGTCGTTCCAGAATTAATGCCTCGAGCATTATACTGGTTTAGATGGGGTGCTGCATGGACATGGTTCACAGGAGTTGCATTATTAGGCTTAGTATTTTATATGTCTATAGGGGGTACAATGCCAGCAGATTTATTCGGAGACGAATGGGAAGGCCCAAAATATTATTCATTAATAGCAATGCTAATACCCTTCTTGGCTGTTTTCTTGTATGATTTCTTATATAAAAGTCCATTAGCTAAAAATACTCGGTTAATCACTATAATTAGTTTCTTACTTATTGCAGCCATTGGATGCTTTATGACTTGTGATAATTGGGCTGATTTTGGCTATAGAGCCTATAATATTCATATAGGTGCAATGTTTGGTACAATTATGGCATTTAATGTCTGGTTTAGGATATGGCCTGCTCAAC
>ASPJ01000001.1 GCA_000405805.1 Fidelibacterota bacterium SCGC AAA003-L08 | reverse complement strand
AATTTACTATCTGTACTATAATGATATAGAGTGGAACTCAAGTAAAGAAGACCTAATNTCATTCCAAATATAGAAAATCCTATTGTTCTCATATATCTCCATCGGGATTATTATAATAAAGAAGAATAAATGACCCTGCTATGCTTAAAAAGAACCCAAGACCATGAGTAATACTATTAGCAAATTCTTCATCTAGCGAGTGATTATTTATTTTTTCGTTATTCAATATTCACATTCCCCTAAATCTAAGATATCACATTTTTTACAATAATTAGATGCATCTGGGTCTGTACACCCAATATAGAGTTTTAACCTACCACTTCTAGCTTTATTTTTGAGAAAATTCTTCTTCAATATTTTTGGAATAATCCTTTCAGATACTCGAACTAGATCATGATCTTTCCCAAATGAGCTTATATCTGCTGACCATGCCACTTCATCTTGCAATAATAAAATTATATTATATTCTTTAATATATCCTTCACGAGTACGTTCTTTAGTCCCATAGGTATTTTTATTTTTATATTTGATATTACCTTCGCTATCTTTTTTTGCCGTACCATCCCAATTTGTATCAACAACTTGCTGAGAACCGGTTTTAACCATTTTGGTAGTTTTTTTCTCACTATCTCTAATTGAATATTGGAGGCCTATTAATATTTCAGCACTATTTGAATCTTCAACATAACTCCATCCAATTGAATTTAGATAATCTCCAATATGAAATAAAATATTCTTCTCAATTAATAAATCTTCATTATTCCCAAATTTAAATGAATATTTATAATCCTTTAATTTATTAATTTTATTTTCTGCAAATGGGTCAGATCTACCTGAAAATTGATATCTATAAGAAACAGAGCTTGGACCGCAACTGTAAACACATATGATTAGAGAGAATATTAAAAATTTTATTGCTTTTTCATCTATTTTCATTGTTACAAAGTTAAAAGAAATTATTTTAGCATGATATGATTAAATTAATATATATTTAAGTAACTAAACTGAATTTGGAAAGACTATTATGTATATAAAATCAATAATATTTTTATTCTGTACCACATTTGCATATAGCCAGGGTTACACATACTTATTAGAAGATATCAATGGATCCTCTGGTTACTATGGAGAAGATGTTTCTCCATCTGAATTTTCTGGGCAAGTCACCCTCCACTATTTTGGACATCAAAACTGAGGGACCTGCTCTGCCCGGGTCGGGAATTTAAATGATTTATATGATGACCTATTAGAACAAGGTATTAATAATGTCAAAATAATTGCTATTGGAAAATCACAATATTCAAATGCTAATAGTAATTGGACCAATAATAATGATATCCCAATATTAATTGATACTTCTCCTTATGATACTTGGGGGAATTGGGGAGCAGGACAGCGTGATTTATTCTTTTTAGATGTAGATGGTAATTATGCTACTGATTTTAATATCACTACTTGGAATTATAATAATATATATAATACTATCTTAAACTTGTTACCTGAAGATAATACGTGTGATGAGATAGAAGATGCTTATGATGATTTGCATTATGGAGAATATTCAACTTGTGAATTTGATAATGACTGCATAGCAGTTTGGGGTGCTTGTGATGTAGGCCTTGGAGGATGTCATTATACAGTTAATGAAGATGATTACTTGGAAGGTGAAGTTACTGATTTAGTTAATGAGTGGGTTCAAAATGACTGCATGGAATGGGTATGTGACTGTTCCAGCCCGCCATATGCTGATTGTATTGATGGGATATGCATGCCTGCTTATTGCATGTCACCAAATCCTGTAGGGTGTTTTGAGGCTGGCTGTCCTGATGGATATGAATGTATCGATGATCCTGATTATTGCGTTCCTTCTTGGTGCGGATGTGATGGATTTTATGGACAATGGTTCTGCACTGAAGACTGCGGTGGTGGAACATGCCGGGTAATTGAATTAACAGGTGATGTTAATAATGATGGGACAATTAATGTTATAGATGTTGTTTTATTAGTTAATATTATTCTTGATAATGAATGGAATGCATCTGGAGATATAAATAGTGATGGTACTATCAATGTTATAGATGTTGTTATGCTAGTAAATATGATACTAGAATAACCAGTTTTGTGAAAAAATATCGTAATGATTAGTATTTATGTAAATACTATTATTTAATAATTGTATTTTAATAATAATTATTATAATATAATGAGCGTGTTTTTTAATAAAGTTTTATTGCATCAAAGAACAAATGTTACAATATGTACAATTCTTGCATATACAAATTAAAAGTTGTAAGTTATTACAGCTTAAGAAATTTGTTACTTTGTTTTATGACGGTAAAAAATTATTTTTTATAATTGTTGAAAGGAGTTAAGGAAAATGAAAGCAACTAAATTAATAGCAACGGTAGCTGCAGTAAGTTTAATGTTTGCAGGTACAGCTAAAGTTAGTATGAATAAAGTGTCTTTATCATCTGATAAAGGTAGTGTTGAACTTGTTGTTGAATCAAGCCAGGCTGTTAAAGGTCTTCAGTTTGATCTAAANTACAATACAGATGAACTTACTTTTAATGGTGCTGAAGCTGCAATAAATGATGTTACATTTGAATATGCTGAAAATCAACCAGGTTTAGTTCGTGGTTTAATGTTCAGTCTACAAGGCAAAACATTAAACTTAGACAATATTTCTTCATTTGTCAATTTTGATTTTTCACCTGTTGCAGGTTTCGGAGGTTCAAGTACAATCCATTTTGAAGATGTTATATTAGCTGGTGAGAATGGTGAAAAAATAAGCTCCTCTTCTTCTTCATTTTCATTAGAAGCTGGACTTCCAATTGAAACATCTTTAAATGCAAGCTATCCAAATCCATTTAATCCAGATGTAAAAATTAATTATGACTTAAAAAATGATGGCAATGTATCATTAGTTGTTTATGATTTAATGGGTCGTGAAGTAGCTACATTATTTGATGGTGCTCAAGTAGCTGGTTCTAGTCATGAGATTAGCTGGAATGCTTCTAACCAAGCAAGCGGTGTTTATATCTTGAGAATGACTACAGGTAATTATACTAATACTCAAAAGCTAACGCTAGAGAAGTAAAATACTTACTTTATTGATTTAAATAAAAAAGGGATGAATCTAATTCATCCCTTTTTTTATATTATCAAAATAATTTCCTGACTGACTATACAAACCTTTCTTTGAAAATCACTCCGCCATTTTTATCATAATTGATCCAGATACCTATTCTTCTATTATTTAAAAACATACCTGAGAATCTAACTTTCCCATTATCCCAATAGTAAGTATATTGTCCATCCAATAAGTTATTAGAATAGTTCTTTTCTAATACTATGTTACCAGAGTTTTTACAAACGATTCTATATCTACCATTCTTATTATTACTAAAACTAAGCATTCATATCTCATTTATCTCCTCTATAAATTTAATAATAAATAGCCTATATTGTGGGTTGATTCAAATCACATTAAAATTCTGGGAAAATTCTTAAGAACGTTTTTCTATCCGTAATCGTACCAATATGTGGATTGTATTCCCAAGTAAAGTCAATTTGCCATGGGAGCCCTAAAAACATAAATCTCGGCCCAAAACCATAGGACATTGCCCATCCTGTTGAACCTGGGTAGGTGTTTTCTGCCCTCCAACTGCTCTCATCTGAAAATTGTTTATATCCATCATCCCAATTCCATGTAGTACCTATATCACAAAATATAGCTCCATTAATCTGTCCAAGAAATTGTATTGCGGGAAAATAGTATATTAAAAATGGCAGCCTTAATTCAAAATTATATAACATTACATTAGTGCCTGATTTACTATACACATCGATTCCTCTAAGAGGCATAATAGATTCTTCATCAAACATCATTGTGAAAGGAATTGAGGCATTGCAGTCCCAGGCTCCTCCTATACATGGGGAACCGCCTAAATAAAATTTATTTTGATCAGATATGATTTGATTATCCCAATTCCATGTTGTCCCTCCATAAAATCTAAATGCAAAACTAACTCCATTAAACAGAGACTTATAATATCTATTATCCGTCATCAATCTATTAAAGGAAGATGCTTCTAATGAATCACTGGAAAGAACTTTGTGAGAATAAATATATTCAATTGAGCTTCTATAGCCTGAAACAGTATTCTTCTGCCAATACACATGATCTGAAACATATCTGATACTTGGTTCTAATGAAGTTTGGACACTATTTAGAGTCGTTATTTCTTCATTATACCAACCTTGGGATTCAAATGTAATAGTATTATGTTCCTTATAGTTAATATTAAAACCATATTCAAGTCTAATGAACTTAGAAAAAGGATAAGAAAAATTAATCAAGAATCCATTCTCTCTTATTCTATAAGCTTCTTCAGAGGTATAATTATATTGTTCTCTAACATCTTGATATAAATAATATGTCTTATCAATTTTATCTTTTAAATTGTTAAATACAAAATAGTAATCTGATGCATTTAATGTTAAAACAGTTTCTGTTGATATATAAAAATTATAATCACCTAAAATATCTGAAAAAATAAAGTTTGCCATAACACGATTACCAACCATATAATTATAATTAACACCATAGTTAGCATAATCAAGCGTGAATCTTGGTTTATAATTATTAACAATGTAATTATTATTGGAATCTTTAAATGATTCTTCAGATTCTTCTATCTGAATATCTTCTATTATATTTTGCTCATCTATTAAAATATAATTTCTATATTTATCTTCAGTATTATCAACTACTGTAACTACTGAATCTTTTCTGACTAAATCTATTTTATTATTTTCCAACTTCCATTTTGAAGGTTGAATAGCATCAATGGATCCTATGAGTTCCTTTGGATTTGATAATGTAAATATATCATAGCCCATTTTATAAAATCCTGTGAAAATTAATTGAGTATCATCACCATTCCATGATAGTTGAGTAATACCCGTCATTATATTTGTGATTGGATAAGATTTGAGAAAATTATTATCTGTTAAGTATATATTATTTATACCTGACTGATCAGATATATATGCAATGGTTTTATTGTCAGATGATATGACTGGATATGATTCATTATATGGAGTATCAGTTAATCTTATGATATTTTGAGTTCCTAATGACAAGCTATATATATCTAGCTGATTATCAAAATATCCATCTCTGCCATTTAAGTTGTCACCTCTATCAGATATAAATATTAATTTATCTCCATCTGGGAACCAAGATACATGATCTTCAGAATACCAATCATTTGTTACTGCAGATATTTCCTTGGTTAATCTATCATATATATATACATCACTAGACTTTCCATTATTACCTATAAATGCAATTTTATCACCTTTAGGCGACCAACTAGGTCTAAAAACACCTTCAATATTTGGTAATTCAATTTTTTCTCTCTTATAAGTACTTGCATTAATTATATATAATACATCTGAATTACCTGATTTTGCAGAAAATGCAATATGATTACCATCTGGAGACCAAGTAATACCTGGTTTCAAAATATGCAGTTCTTCATACTCAGAGTTTCTTTCTCCTGTAACAATTTTCTTAATAATTTTTCCATTATCTGCAGAAATTAAATAAATACTCATTGGGCCATCTTTATTAGATAAAATTGCTATTTTCCCACCGTTTGGAGATATTGATGGAGCAATATTGTAATTATTACCCCAATCCTCATGGTTTGTTAATTGTCTGGCAAATTCATTAATATTTTTCCTTAATCCAATTTCGTCCCAATAAGTTTCTTTTAAATAATCTTTCCACTGACTATTCAATGCTTTCATATCTAGACCAATTGCTTCTTTAATTCCCTGATTTACATTTTTCTTTGATTTAATTTGGACTATGATTTCAGAAATAGATTCATCACCCCATTTTGAAGTAATGAATCTCCAAACGGACTGTCCTCCTCTATATCCCAAATATCCATTCAATTGATTAATATTCAATAGCTGATTATTATTGATAGTTAAATCTCTCATCCACATATCAGAATTAGTATCCCAGGTATTTGATGAATATTCTGCTAGGCCTTCATTCATCCAATGCGGAATACTAAATTGAATGGATCTAGCAATTTTTTCTCTTATACTCCCCCCATATACACAATCATTAATAAATGCATGTAATAATTCATGATGTAATACATCCCGAAATTCTATTAATGATCCATCAAATGGAATAACTACTCTATTCTTATATAATTCTGTAACTCCTCCAATACCTTCCTGCATATACTGTTTAACTACATTTGTCTGTTGAAAATCATTGTGAGAATTATATATTATGATAGATACACGATTTTTTAAACGCCACTTCAATAGATCAGATAATTTCTGATATGCTTCTTCAGATTCTTTTGCAACTAGATTTGCATGATCATCCCCAGGAGAATAAGTATATATATCAAAATGCTGCGTTTGAATATAATTCCAATTAAAATTATCATATTGAACAATATTTTTGCCGTATGTTTGATAATATTGACCAAAAATAATACCAATAAATAATATAACATATTTAATATATTTATATATAATTTTCATATTTGCTCTTGTAATTTAGACTATTTTCTAATGTTTTTATTATGATTAATCCATGCAGAATAATTAATTTAATAAATGAAACTTCCTATATATTTTGTATCTGATAACCATTTTTTTATGGATTCTCCACCTAATGAAAATAAAAGAAGAGAATTACTATTTTCTCTATTTGAAAAAATCAGACAAGAAAAAGGAACATTAATAATTGGGGGAGATTTCTTTGACTTCTGGTTTGATTATGGTAATAAACAACCCCCTGGATATGAAAATATATTTGACCAGTTGGAAGCTTTATCAACTGCAGGAGTTGAAATTCATTATGTTGCAGGAAATCATGATTATTGGGATTTTGGCTATTTTAAAAAAAAATTCAATGCACATGTATATAAAGGGAACTTTGATTTCAATGCAAATCATAAAAGAATTTTAGTAACTCATGGAGATGGATTATTGTCTGGAGATTCTGGATATAGATTTATGAGAAAAATTATTAGGAGTAAAATAAGTATATTTCTATTTAAAATATTAGGAGGACAAATTGGATATAGGCTAGCTAAAAAAATATCTAATACAAGTAAAAAATATAACTATAGTGAGAAATATAATAAAATAAATCATGTACAAAAAAGAGAAATTCGATTAGAAATAAATAAATATATTAGAAATAACTGGCCAGAATATGATGCTGTTCTTGTTGGTCATTATCATCAAACAGGAATAGATACTCTAAATAATAAGGATATTATATATCTTGGAGATTGGCTTAGTTACTATACGGTAACATACCTAAATGAAAATGGTTGGGGGCAATTATCATGGGGGGGGAAATAAATTTAGTTGATTTCTGTATAATAAATGCCTAAAATTGCTTGCTAATTTTTATATAATTCTTAATGATTTTTTTAAAAAATAAACATATAACACTCTATTTAACTATTCTAATGCTTTTTGGGTGCGCTATTAAAAATAGCACATACACCTTAGAAGACATTGAAAAACATCGCACATTATATACTCAAAAAGGTAAACGAAAGTCTCTAACTACATTAGTTGATATATATTTAGATAATAATCAACCTCAAGAGACTCGATTACAGGCACTTAGAGTTATATCTGAGATAAATGATCCTATAGTGATTGATGCAATACAGAGTTCTGTTGGACAAGCAAGTCTAATCGACCTAGATATTATGATAGAATCAGTAGAAACATTAATAAAATTTCATGAAACAAGTTCAGTTGACTCATTAGTCATGGGGCTTGCTAATACTGAAAAAAAAGTAATGGAAATAAGAGAATCTATTGTAAATGCAATAGGAGAGAATGGAACAGATGATGAAATATATACTCTATTAGAATTATATGAGGTGAGTAGAACTAATCATGCTAGAATGAATAAATTATTAACTCTTACTCTTGGGGGAATGGATGATGATAGGGTAATACCATTTCTAATGGAAATAGCCAATGATGAACAAACTGATATTCATGTTAGAAATAGAGCGGTTGATGTCCTTGCAAGGAAAGAGTCCCCAGAATTAGTTGATTTTTTTATTGAAATGCTTGGAGATCCTGTTACCCGAGATAAAGTAAATGAATATGCAATGAATGTACTCGGGGAGTTTAATGATGAACGGATGATTTTTGCTCTATTAGAGGCATATCAGACAGGTAAACACCAATATTATGCTATGCTTAATACACTAATGAAAAGCTTAGGTGAATATAAAAATCCTGCAATAAAGCCTGTTTTTATTGAAGTTGCTAAAACAGATGGGTTCCCACGATCACTAAGAATAAAAGCAATTAGAGGTTTGGCTAAATTTGATGATCCTAACTCTATTAGTGAAGTAGTTGAAATATTATCATACCCATCCAATTATATTTATTATAATGAAATTATTATATTACTAAAAGAATTAGGAGTATATGAAAATTATAAATCACAACTAAGAGAACATGCATTTAATGCAATGAAATTGGATGTAAATTGAAAATTTTAATTAATATATTAATAATTTTGATGTTCTGTTTCAATTGTTCAGGTAAAAAATCTGAACCAACTCCTTCTGATAAAGAAAAAGAGAATAAAACTGAGGAAAATAACCTTGAACAAAAAAAGAGTTTATTTATAGAAAATGCTAAACCTTTTTACCCAATGAAAGAAACTGTTGAAGATATACAAGACCAAATAAATGATTTACGTTCAAGAATGATTGATTATGAAGAACGAATGGTATCTCCTAATCTTAATTATAGTATTTCAAAAATGGCTCAATTACCACAACTTAAAAATGAAATTTTAATGAATAATGGAACTTTAATTCAAGGGACAATTATATCTGAGACCATTGAAAATATTATTATTCAAACACAAATCGGGCAATTAACACTTGATAAAGCAGATATAAGCAATATTAAAGAAATAGCTTCTATTGATGCAGATGTAGTATTTACAAGTGAGCCAGAAGAGAAGATTAATGCAAATTATCATATATATTCTGGAACTGCTCAAAATAGAGGTTTGGAGACTGCAAGTTTTGTTCGAGTAATTTTTAAACTTTGGAGTAGTGAAACTGAATTAATTGCGACTGACTCATCCTTTGTTGATGGAAGTCAAATTATTTATCATTCTGGAATTAATACTGATACTGCTTTAAAACCTGGGGAATCTGGAGAATATGTTGTTAATGTTAAAACTCCCGTAGATTCAAATGTAGAATATATAACAAGAGACATCCATTGGGAAATTTATAGATAATGACATTAGAAGATTTATTAATTAAAACTGTAGAAGAAGAAGCTAGTGACTTGCATATAACTGTTGGAACATCCCCTCGAATTAGGAAGGGGGGCTCATTATTTGAATTAGGTAATGAAAAACTATCTGCAGATACAGTGAAGAAATTAATTGAATCTAAGATGACTCCGGAGCAACTTAATAATTTTAATGATGGAAATGAAATTGATTACTCAATAGGTATCCCTGGAATTAGCAGGTTTAGAGTTAATGTATATAGCCAACGTGGTAATATCTGTGCTGCATATAGACGACTACCATTAGAGCCTCCAGCAGTTGACTCATTAGGCCTACCTGATTCTGTAGTGAACTTACTAGATCATAGAAAAGGACTTATTTTAATTACTGGTTCTACTGGTAGTGGAAAATCTACAACTATGGCGGCTTTGGTTAATAAATTAACTAAAGAATTACCTGGACATATACTTACAATAGAGGATCCTATAGAATATCTATACCCTCATTCTAAGGCACAAGTAAATCAACGAGAAGTTGGGGTAGATACTAAGTCTTTTGCATCTGGACTAAAAAGTGCTCTAAGACAAGATCCAGATGTTGTTGTAGTTGGAGAACTCCGTGACCCTGAATCTATGGCTGCGGCTATGTCAGTTGCAGAGACAGGTCACTTAGTATTTGGGACTATGCATACAAATACTGCTTCTGGAGCAATTACCAGACTTGTAGATGCTTTCCCTCCTGATAAACAAGATGTTATCCGAATGAATCTTTCAATGTCACTATTAGCTGTTATAGCACAACAACTAATCCCAACTAATGATGGGAAAAGAGCTCTTGCTTGTGAAATATTAGTTGCTACCTCTGCAGTCAAAGCACTAATTAGAGAAAATAATGTCCATCAAATTAATAATTATATTAAAAGTGGTGGTAAAGAAGGTATGATACTGATGGATGATTCACTGACTAAACTATTTAATGATGGAATTATATCAAGAGAAAATCTAATTGAATATGCAATTGACTCTAAAGGAATGACCGAGTCATTTGGATCTATGCCTAAACAACCTAATATATAAATGATTAAAAAAATTATTGGTATAACGTTAGTCTTAACAATAATTTTCCTTTTAAATAACTCAGTAAGACAATATCCTCCTATGGGGAAACTCCTTAATCCATTCACTGGATATCCTGCATTAATAGAATCAGATAATCCTCCTCAAGGAACTCTAATTTTTCCCAATCTTTCTGATACAGTAAATATAAAATGGGATGAATTGCGAATTCCTCATATTGAAGCAAAGAATGAAAATGATCTTTATTTTATGCAAGGATACATAATGGCCTTTGATAGATTATGGCAAATGGAATTTCAAACACATGCTGCTGCAGGAAGGTTAAGTGAAATTCTTGGGGATAAAGCCCTTGATTATGATAGACTGCAACGTAGAAAAGGTATGATTTATGCAGCAGAAAATACTATCGGAGAAATAAAAAAAGATTCATCTTTATATTCAATATTAGAATCTTTTGCTGATGGAATAAATTTTTATATAAATTCAATTGATAAAAATAAATATCCCATCGAGTATAAAATACTTAATTATGAACCTGAAAAGTGGACAACTATAAAAACTGGTTTGTTATTAAAGAGTATGGCTTGGGACTTAACTAATAGAACTGAAGATTTAGAATATACTAAAATACTTAATGACTTTGGCAACAGGGGAGAAGAAGTAATTGAAGAATTATTTCCAATTTTTCCTAAAAAATATCTGCCAATAGTTGATAAAGATAAATTAAATCTAGGTTTTACACCATATAAGAAAGAAGCCCCCGATAGTATATATAAATCTAAAAATTATAAAATAAAAACATCCCTAAATAAAAATAGTTCCATAGGTAGCAATAACTGGGTTATAGGTTCTCAACGGACAAAAAATAATAATGCCATATTATCTAATGACCCTCACTTAAATCTCAGTCTACCCTCAATATGGTATTTAATGCATTTAAAATGTCCTACAATCAATGTGATGGGTGTCACTATACCTGGATCTCCAGGAATAATAATTGGTTTTAATGATAAAATTGCATGGGGGGTTACTAATGGGTATGATGACTCTATGGATTGGTATGATATTCAGTATGAAAATGAAAGTAGAACCCGATATAAATATGGAGAGTATACGCCACATATCAAACAAAGGATAGAAGAAATAAAAATTAAAAATCATGCAACCTTTTATGATACTGTTTTATATACCCACCATGGCCCTATTGTTTGGGATTTTAAGTACTATCCAAAAGATTCTATGATAGTACATGATAACTATGGGATAGCATTGCAGTGGACAGCTCATGATAGTACTAATGAATTGCAGTCATTCTATTTATTAAATAAAGCCTCTAATTATGAGGAGTTTAAAATATCTTTAGAAAGCTATGATTGCCCTGGACAAAATTTTATATATTCAGATATAAATAATAATATAGCTATTTTACATTCAGGGAAAAATCCTATTAGATTTAATCGTCAAGGCATGTTCATATCTGATGGAAGTGATGCTTATTATGATTGGGATAATCAAGCGTCTACACCTGACTATATACCTTCTGAACATAAAATTTTTGATAAAAATCCAAATCCAAGATGGTATTTAACTTCTGCTAATCAGAATCCTATCCATAATAATGCTGATTATTATTATTTATCTGAACATTTTGCTCCTTCCTATCGTGCAACTCAAATACATAAAATGATTAATGATAAAAATACAAATATGACTATTCAGGACATGATTAATATACAGTTAGATAATACTTCTTTATTTGCACAAGCTACTCTACCAAAACTATTACCAATAATAGAAGAAAAATATAAAGCAGAATCTAAAGAAATCAAATTTATCGGTTATGAATGGATTGATATATTAAAAAAATGGGACTATAAATATACAGGGACATCTATTGCACCAACATTCTTTGAAGAATGGATAAATGATATAGAAAAAAATACCTGGGCAGATGATTTAGATAATATAATCTGGCCTGAAATTGATAAACTAGAAGATCTAATAGTGAATTCTCCTAATTCAACATGGTTTGATATCAAGACTACTGATAAAGAAGAGACATTAATAGATATATGCAGTATTTCATTTAAGAATATAGTCCAAAAATTAACTAATAAATCTGATATTGAATTAGAATGGAAAAATTATAGAGGAACTGATATTTTACATTTAGCAAAAATATCACCATTTAGTAGCCTAGACTTGAAAACAAGTGGCTCTGAAAATATTATTAATGCTACTAGAAAACATGAAGGCCCATCATGGAGATACATTATTGAAATGAGCCAGCCATATAAAATCAAAGGAATTTATCCCGGAGGTCAATCAGGATATCCAGGGAGTGTTCATTATAACCAATTTATTGAAGATTGGGTTAATGGAAATTATTACGATTTAAAATTTTTAGATAATGATGAATTTACAGGAATTGAATTACAATGTATACCAAATCATTAATTAGAATTATATCCGCAATTATTCTTATTATTATAACTGGCTATCTCTTCCCATGGTGGTCATTTAGTATTATCACACTAATCGTAGGATATAGTAGCTACTCTGCAAAAGAATCAGCTATACACGGCTTTATAATTGGATTTATATCATGGTTTATTGTATTAGTTTATTTATTTACTAATGCTGGCGATGACCAAATTTTCTCTAAAATGAGTATGCTAATTATTAACAAAAATAATCCTATGAAATTAATAATATATAGTTCATTAATATCTGGGACAATAGGTTTATTAAGCTCTTGGGTAGGCTGGCAATTTAACAAAAGGTAATTAATGATTAATTTAATTAAAAATAAAATAAAAGAACAAATAAATATTTCCCAAATTGAAATTATTGATGAATCAGCAGGTCATGCAAACCACCCTGGAAATAGTGGGGGGGGACATTATAAAGCATTAATCATTTCAAATGATTTTGAGGGTAAAAATTTAGTGGAGAGGCATCAAATAATTTATCAAGCATTAGGAGAGTTAATGACTAATGAGATTCATGCTTTCTCTATGAAAACTATGACAGAGAATGAATTTAAGTCTATCGACTAGAAATTTTTAATCTATTCTTTGCTCTTTCCAAAGCTGAATTAGCTCGAGTCTGATTCATTGATTTATTTTTAAGTCTTGATTTTGCTCTCTCTAATGCTTCCTTCGATCTATTCTTATCTATTTCATCTATTGATTCAATGGATTCAACTAATAAAGAAACACCTGTTTTAGATATCTGGGCAAAACCACCACTTATTGAAAAATAACGTTCTTTATTAGCAGATAAAACCTTTACTTCTCCAATATCTAAATTTATTATTGAAGAAATATGGCCAGGCATAACTCCAAATAAGCCTTCTAATGAAGGAGCTCTTAGATATTCAACCTTTTCAAAATCTAAAGTTTTAATTGGAGTTACTATTTCTAATGTAAAATGTTTATTCATAATTATTTTTTAGTAGAATCTACAACCTCATCAATTGTGCCTTTATATGCAAATGCATTCTCAGAATACTCATCCATATCTCCATCTAGTATTGCTTTGAATCCTGCTACTGAATCTTCTAAAGAAACATATCTACCTTCAAATCCAGTAAATTGTGTTGCTACGAAAAATGGTTGAGACATAAACTTTTGAATTTTACGAGCTCTTGAAACAACTAACTTATCTTCATCAGATAATTCATCCATCCCAAGAATCGCTATAATATCCTGTAACTCTTTATATGATTGAAGAACAGTTTGAACTCTTCTTGCTACATCATAATGACCTTGCCCAATAACTCTCGGGTCCATAATTCTAGAAGTAGATGCTAATGGATCCACTGCAGGATATATGCCTAGCTCTGCAATTTTTCTTTCTAAAACAGACGTTGCATCTAAGTGAGCAAATGCTGTGGCTGGAGCAGGGTCAGTTAAATCATCCGCCGGTACATATACAGCCTGTACTGATGTAATTGATCCTTTTTTAGTTGATGTAATTCTCTCCTGTAAATCTCCCATTTCTGTAGATAATGTTGGCTGATATCCAACTGCTGAAGGCATTCTTCCAAGTAGAGCTGATACTTCAGAACCGGCTTGAGTAAACCTAAAAATATTATCCACAAATAAAAGAACATCTTTACCTTCATCATCTCTAAAATATTCTGCCATAGTTAATCCTGATAAAGCTACCCTTAATCTAGCTCCAGGTGGCTCATTCATTTGTCCGAAAACCATTGTAGTCTTATCAATTACTCCTGACTCTGTCATTTCGCGATAGAGATCATTTCCTTCACGAGTTCTCTCTCCAACACCTGCAAAAACTGAATACCCACCATGCTCTGTAGCAATATTCCTGATTAATTCTTGAATTAAAACCGTTTTACCAACACCCGCGCCACCAAATAATCCGGTTTTTCCACCTTTTGTATATGGTTCCATCATATCAACTACTTTTATTCCAGTCACTAAAATTTCTTTAGAAGTTGTTAAATCTTCATGCTTAGGAGCAGGCCTATGAATTGGAGATCTTTTACTAGTTTTGCAATCACCTTTATTATCAATAGTATTACCTAAAACATCAAATAAACGTCCTAAAGTCTCTTTCCCAACAGGAACTGAGATTGGACTGCCGGAATCTTCAACGCCTGTTCCCCTAACTAATCCATCAGTTGAATCCATCGCTACAGTTCTAACTATCCCTTCCCCAAGATGTTGAGCTACTTCAAGAACAAGTTTTTCATTATTATCCCTGGATATTTCCAATGCATTCATAATATTTGGAAGCTTACCACCTTCAAATGACACATCAACAACTGCTCCCATAACTTGTGTTACTTTTCCCCTATCTGACATAAATATATCCTCTCTTAATTCAAGGCCTCTGCACCACTTACTATTTCTAACATCTCTGTAGTGATTGCTGTTTGCCTAGCTTTATTAAATTGCAATGTTAATTCTTTAATCATATCATTAGCATTAGATGTTGCATTCTCCATGGCTAGCATTCTCGCTGCTTGCTCAGAAGCATTAGATTCCAGTAAGTATTGCCATATTATAATATTTAAATATCTTGGAATCATTTTTTCTATAACAATCTCTTTGCTTGGTTCATATATCATATCTACTAGCTGATTCTCTTTACTAACTGATGCATGAGAAGGTGTAATAGGTAAAAATATTTCATCACATACCTCTTGCTTACCAACATTAATAAATCTATTATAAAAAACTTGAACTTTATCAACTTCTTTATTCATATATCTTGATATAATATCTTGAGCTATTCCTAATCCAACATCAAAACTAAGGGTATTCCAAAAATCAATATAATCCAATACAATATTATATTCTCTTACTTTGAAATAGTTTGCTGATTTTTTCCCAATACATATTAGCTGAGCATTATCTTTCCCAAAATCATCAATTGCTTTATGTGCTATCTTTAATACATTTGCATTAAATGCACCTGCCATACCTCTATCTGAAGTAATAATAACAAATAAGGCTTTATCAATACTATCTCTAACTTTAACTTCTGGCAATGTGTGGTTCTGCTCATCTAATAAAAATGTATCCACTAAATCTGATATTTTCTTTGAATATGGACGAGCTTTTTCCATATTCTCCTGTGCTCTCCTCATTTTTGCAGCAGCAACCATCTTCATTGCTTTAGTTACCTGCTGAATGCTTTTAACAGATTTAATTCTTTCTCTTATATCCTTTAGATTAGCCATTATTTAGCTCGAAAATCCTTTCTTGAAATTCTCAATAGCTGAGATTAAAGACTTTTCTAATTCTTCAGATATTTTGCCTTCTTTAGTTATTTCATCTAATAAATCAGAATGCTGATTTTCTAAAGCTTCAATCAAACCACTCTCAAATGATTTAACCTTATCTCTATCAATATCATCAAGCATGCCTTTAGATGCAGCAAAAATAATTGCTATCTGTTTGCTTACATCCATTGGAACATATTGATCCTGTTTTAAAATCTCAACCATTCTTTCACCTCTTGTAAGCTGAGCTAATGTAGCTTTATCTAAATCAGAACCAAATTTTGAAAATGCTTCTAATTCTCTGAATTGAGCTAAATCTAATCTTAATGTTCCAGCAACACCTTTCATAGCCTTAATCTGAGCTGCACCACCAACACGTGAAACAGATAACCCAACATCAATAGCTGGCCTAATACCAGAATTAAATAAATTATTTTCTAAGTATATTTGTCCATCTGTAATTGATATCACATTAGTTGGAATATATGCCGAAACATCTCCCTCTTGAGTTTCAATAATAGGTAATGCTGTTAATGACCCCCCACCCAAATCATCAGAAAGTTTAGAGGCTCTTTCTAGTAATCTGCTATGAAGATAAAAAACATCCCCAGGGAATGCTTCTCTTCCAGGAGGTCTTCTTAGAATTAAAGACATCTGTCTATATGAAACAGCCTGCTTAGATAAATCATCATAAATAATTAATGCATGTTTCCCATTATCTCTAAAATACTCTCCCATAGCACAGCCAGAATAAGGAGCAAGGAACTGTAATGGAGCTGCTTCTGATGCATTCGCTGCAACTACAGTAGTATATTCCATCGCACCATTGGCTTCTAATTCTGAAACAATATTGGCAACAGTAGAGGCTTTCTGACCTATCGCTACATAAATACAATAAACTGGATTATCAGTAGAATGAGAAGATTTTTGATTAATAATAGCATCAACTGCTATGGCTGTTTTCCCAGTCTGACGATCACCAATAATTAATTCTCTTTGGCCTCTACCAATAGGGACCATGCTATCAATAGCTTTAATTCCTGTCTGTAGTGGTTCTGTTACAGGTTGCCTTTGCATTACACCCAAAGCTTTTCTCTCAACGGGCAAAGATTCTTTAGTATTAATAGCACCCTTGCCATCAATGGGATGGCCAAGTGGATTAACTACCCTACCCAAAAGTTTATTGCCGACAGGAACCTCAACTACTTTACCTGTTCTCTTAGCTAAATCTCCCTCCTTTACCAAACTACTATCACCAAAAAGAACCAATCCAACATTATCTTCTTCCAAGTTCAATGCCATTGCAAAAACATTATTAGGTAATTCAACTAATTCAGAACTCATAACGTTTTCTAAACCATTGACCCTAGCCACACCATCACCAACCATGTTGATTTCGCCAACTTCAGAAACATCAATGTCAACATTTAATTCCTGTAATTGTTTTTTAAGTAACGATGCTATATCATCGGTTTTAATTTCCATTTTTTACTCCATATTCGAATGATTATTTTTAAGATTATTTTTTAATTTTATTAATTTATTTGAAAGAGAGTTGTCAATGATTGTATTCCCTATTCGTAATTGAACTCCACCAATAAGACTTTTATCCACATTATTTTTTATGTTTATCTGTTTATCCAATTTCTTCGAAATATTATCTCTTACAGAACTTAATTTATCTTCAGACAACTCAACATTAGATGTGATTGAAACATTTAACTCAGTTGCATTAATATTAATCAAGTGATTGTATTTATTTGTGATATTTACAAGCAATTGGACTTCATCATTTTCTATGAGGATGATAAACAACTCAAGCGCCAATGAATCAATTTTACCTCTTAATACATTAGATAAAATAGTCTTCTTATCTGCTCTAGATGTATTTTTTGTAAATAGCAGATGATTAAATTCTGGAATTGTTTTTGATATTTTAATAATAGAATTCAATCCATCTCTAACATCGCTCGCAGAATTATTTTTTATTGATATATTAAATAATCCTTTAGCATATTTATTTACATGAGTATTATTAGCCATTAAGACTTCCCAATATTATTCATAGCCTCTTCAACCAATCTTCTGTTCTCTTCAGAATCAATATTTTTCTCTATTACTTTAGCTGCAATATCAATTGATAAATCAATTGCAATATCCCTAATATCTTTAATTGCATTTTCTTTCTCAGTGGTGATTTGTATTTTTGCATTTTCAAGCATTGATTCTGCTTTTTCTGCAGCTGTTTTTTCTATTTCCGCTTTAACTTTTTCAGCAGCCACCTTACTGTCTGATATGATTTTCTGGGATTTTACCTGAGCATCTTTAATAGACTGTTCATAATCACTTGAAACCTTTTCTGCTTCTTCAATAGCTTTTTCTGCAGCTTTTAAAGAATTTTCAACTTGTTTTTCGCGATTTTCCAAAGCTGCGACCAAAGGTCCCCATGCTTTTACTTTTAAAATTAAAAGTACAATTAGGAAAGTGACAATAGTCCATAGGAAGATACCCGGATCCGGTAGAATCCAGCTGTCTAACCAACTCGCCTCAGAATGACTTGAACCTTCTGAAGATGCTCTTAATAATCCTATCGACAGCAACAATGTCATTGCTTTTATTTTAAACAATACTCTCATATAGAATTCTCCTTATAGAACAACCGCTAGAAGACAAACAACTAATGCTATAATTGCAACTCCTTCTAATAGGAAAAGAGGTAAGTTAACTGTTGATCGTATTTCCTCTGCTGCCTCAGGCTGTCTTGCAGTTGCTTCTGCTGCTGAGGAAAATATTTTTCCAATTCCTAGACCTGCACCAATAACTGCTAATCCAGCACCCAAAGCTGCTCCAAAGAACTTAAGCCCTTCCATTTCCACATTTTCTTTTGCTACCTCTACAGTTAGTTTTGCTATCTCTAAGGCTTCTGTTTCCATTATTATAATCTCCTTTTTATTATATTAGTTTTTAATGCTCTGTATGAATAGCCATCCCAATGAACACTGCAGAAAGCAATGCAAATACATAGGCTTGAACTAAACATACAATTATTTCAAGAAAAAATATTGCTGTATTTAATGATACAGAAATAAACCCGGATCCAAATGCAAGTCCAGGACCAAGCGTCTCAGTTAATAAAAATGGCAGTCCAAATATTGCGACCATACCTATATGCCCTGCTGTCATATTTGCTCCAAGACGTAATGTTAATGCTATCGGTTTAACAACCATACCTATAATTTCAATTGGTATTAAAATTATTAATACAGGCTTAGGGACATTTGATGGCACCATGTTCTTCCAATACTGAAAAAATCCATGCTTGATTGTACCTGCAATAATAATTGAAAAAAACGTAATAGTAGCAAGTGCTAAGGTAACAGCAAAATTACCAGTTATAGTTGCACTGCCTCCTTTTATAAATTCAAAAATTGGAATCATCCCTAATAAATTAGCAGATACAATAAATAAAAAAAATGTTGTAATCAGTGGAAGCCAAGCTTTCCCTTCTTTTTTCCCAATATTAGGATCTATAATATTTTTTTTAATAAAATCTATTAAAATTTCAAATAAGCTAGATAACCCCTTTGGAGTTGCTTTAATATTTTTCCTATATCGCCTGGTTCCCCATAAAGAAAGGGTAATAATAAAACCACACACAATCCATAGCATAATTATATGTTTTGTTATTGATAAATCAATTCCAAATAGATGAAATGGATAATACACATGATTAGAATCATTCGTTACATGATGAAGAACAATATCTCCAAAAGAAGTAGTGTTATGTAAATTCAAATAAATCCTCCAATAAAGCTTATTTTTTAATTAAGAATGATTATTTATTTAATTGATTAACTAAATTATACATACCTGCAAATATTCCGAAAAAAAGTCCTAAGAGTTCCCCCCATGGCTTAGAAAATAATTTAAAATGATTTTCTAATTTCCCTCCAAGCCACCAAAATAATATAATAGTAATTAACATTTGAGTTCCAATACCTGAGTATTGCAACCAATCATTAGATTTTTTATTAGGCATTAATTTTTTGTTTATTAACTGAGGCTGCTTTGCTTTCCATCCTACATATTCCATCAAACTTAGCACCTTCTTCAATAGTCAAAATATTTCCAATAAGATTTCCTTTTAACTGAGAAAATTTTGCTAAAACTACTTTGTCCTTAACTACTAAATCTCCTTCAATATTACCATTAATATATGCTGAGTTAGCATTTACGTTACCTTTTACCAAAGAACCTTTAGATGTACGCACCTCACCTTTACATTCTACATTTCCTAAAACAGTACCATATATCAATATATCACCTGTGATTTTTAAATCACCAGATACTTCAATTTCAGGACCTAATATAGAACTCATATTATTTTTTGTGGTATTTTTTTTATCTGATTGAAACATCATTCTCCTTATAATCAATTATTAAATTTCTAGGGTCTATAATTATGTCTCCATTCCTAATTTCAAAATATAAATGGGGATTTTCATCATTAGCACTTGCCCCCACCTGAGCTATAATTTTCCCTTTATCTATTATTTCTCCAGGCTTTACTAATGTAGAATGCAGATAGCCATAAATTGTTTTAAAATTATTATCATGCTTCAAAATAATATAATTACCTAGGTCCTCATCATGACCTAAAAATTCAACTTCACCTGCTAAAGGAGATTTTATATTATTTTTTGATTCTGAAGCTATATCTATACCTGAATATATTATATTACCATCACTTTTGATAATTCCTTTAGTAACAATTCCATCTACTGGCGGATCTTCAGGATAAGGCAATTTATTCGCCATAACATAATCAATCACTAATTGTTCTAAATTATTAGATTTAACTATTTCTTTTTTAATACCCTGGCGAATCAACATAGGCTCTACAGCTTTTTTATATTGACGCAGTTCTTTTAATTCTTGAGATAATTTGTCCTGACCAACTATATATGAAAATCCTATATATGAAAATATAACCATGACTACACAAGCAAATATTCCTAAATATAACGAATAGTTTGTAAGTCTAAAGTTTCGTCCTTGACCATCTCTCTCTGATGTAAAAAATATGTTGTAATATTTATTTTTCATACGCTATTGGAAGTATAAATTTAGGCACTAAATGAAATGCCTTGCAAAGATTTTTATTTCATTTTTTGGATGAAGCTATAATATCAATGATTCTGACTTTATCCTTCTCTGATTTAAAATGAATTTTTATATATTTCCTGCTACTTGACACTTCTACTTTAGTTGCTAAAACTCTAGACAGGCTATTCTCTTCTTTTAGTATATTTTTAATTGTTTTACGTTCTGGAGGTGTTAAATTTTTATTGACCTTTTTAACTAATTGTTCCGTTTTTCTTACAGATAACTTTTCTTTAACAATACGTTGATATAAAGCCTGAATCTTAATTGAATCTTTTAATATGAGTATTGTTCTCGCATGACCTCTTGTAAATGGGAATGTAGAATCATTAGAATTTTCAATCAACGCATCTTTTATATTATTTGGTAATTTAATAAGTTCTAATGTTCGAGTTATTTCCGTTCTACTTTTACCAACTCTTTTAGCAATTTCTTTATGTGTTAAATTATATTTATTTTTTAGAAGATTATATGCTTCAGCTTCTTCAATTGCATTTAAATCATTCCTCTGAATATTCTCAATTAATGCTAATTCTAATTTTTCAACCTCAGAATCTACTTTAATGATATAGGCAGGAACTGTTTCTAATTTTAATATCTTAGCAGCTCTTAATCTTCTTTCTCCCGCTATTAATTCAAAGTAATCATCATCTATGGACTTGATAGCTATTGGCTGTAATATGCCTTTTTCTTTGATTGACTCTACCAGCTTATCTAATGATTTCTGATTAAAATATTTCCGCGGCTGATTTGGATTTGTCTTGATTTTGTTAATATTTACAAAACCATCAATGTATCCTCTATCATCTAAATTTTTAGAGTTTATTAATGCTTCAATTCCTTTGCCTAATCTATTATTCATTTTTTTCTAATATCTCCGATGCTAATTCCATATAATTTTGAGCTCCTACTGATGAGGCATCATATAATAGTATGGGCATACCATGACTGGGAGCTTCTCCTAATCTAACATTTCTTTTAATTAATGTTTTATAAACTTTATCATCAAAATATTCGCTTACTTCCTGTAAAACCTGCTTAGATAAATTCAGCCGATTATCATACATAGTAATTAATATTCCTTCAATAAACAAATCTTTATTCAAATGTTTTTGAACTAATCTAATTGTATTTAATAACTGTGATAATCCTTCTAATGCATAATATTCACATTGCACTGGAATGATTACAGAATTTGATGCAGATAGCACATTTAATGTTAAAAGACCTAAAGATGGAGCACTATCTATTATAATATATTTGTATTTACCTTGGAGTTGATTAATTACATTTTTCAATCTATCTTCGCGTTTCATCTGAGGAACTAATTCAATCTCCGCGCCTACTAAAGAATATGTTGAAGGAATAATATCTAGATATTTTAAATTCGTTTTATGTATACATTTATCAACGCTGGCGTTATCAATAATTGCATCATAAATAGTTTTAGATTTATTATCAATTTCAATGCCTAAACCTGATGTTGCATTTGCTTGAGGATCCATATCAATTAAAAGTATTGGAGTTTCTGTAATTGACAAATATGCAGCTAGGTTAACTGCAGTAGTTGTTTTGCCAACTCCTCCTTTTTGATTTGCAATTGCAATTGTCTTTGAATTAAATAATTTCATATTGAACAGAAAAGAAATTTAATGTAATAATAAAACAATTCCTAAAAATAATGAAACATTGTTTTTGATTAGATTTTCTTTAATGTTAAATTTAAAAAGTATTTTTTTTAAAAAATAATCAAATCAACTAAAGATATCAATATTATAAGATAAATGAACAATCTGCTGTATCGGTTTATAATTATTTTTGCAGTAATCTTAGCATCGTGCTATATATTATACCCTACATATAAATTTTACTCTATCGATAATAAACAATTCGAAGATTTCTACTCAGTTAGTGAACAAAATGATTTGAAAAAAAAAGCGCTTTCTCTTGGACTTGATTTGACAGGGGGAATATCTCTTACGCTTGAATCTGATATCCCTGCATTATTGAAATCTATCTATTTTAAATCTAATAAAACTGACATATATCCAGAGAAATTGGAATCTATTATAGAAAAATCAAATAATATATCAAATAAAAATAATTTTTTCGAAGTGTTTGAGAATGAAATTGAAAAAGAGAATCTTGAATTAATAAAATTTTATGGAAATTACATAAATGCAAAAAGAAATTCAGAAATTTCAAATTCAGATATATTAGAGATATTAAGGGATGAAAAAAATCGTGCTTTAGATAATGCCATAAATATTTTGACAGCTCGAATTAATAATACTGGCCTTGGGGACCCAAATATACAGCGATCTGGCAAAAATAGAATAATTATTGAATTAGCTGGAGTTACCGATTTAGAAAGAGTTCTAAAATTAATTAAGAAAACTGGGACAATGGAATTACGACTATTGAGAAAAACAGAGAAAACAAGAAAAATAGTCGCTGATATTGATGATTACTTAGAATCAAAAAAAGATACTGTTCTATCTAATTATAACATATTTAGTGATTATCCAGAATATACTGACCTTGGTATTATTGCAGTTGATTCATTACGCATCAAACATGTGAAAGAACTCCTCCGCAATAAAAATATCCAAAAAATAATTACTAAAACCAATGACTATTCAGGAGAATTTATATGGGGAAATAAATTTGAAATGGCTAGCAATGATAAATATTCTATAAAATATAAAATGCTCTATTATGTTCAATCAAAAGATGGGTCCGAAATATCTGGTGGTGATTTAAAAAAATCTCAGGTTAATACAGCTCCCCCTGAAATGAGACACACAGGGAGATATGTTATTGATATGGAATTAACCAATGAAGGTGCTAAAAAATGGCGTCGTACAACTGGAAATAATATTGGTTCACAAGTAGCTATTATATTAGAAGATGAAGTATATATGACTCCTTCTATTAAAAATAGAATTCCTAATGGAAGAACTCAGATTAGTGGTCTCTCAACATTTAAAGAAGCAGAAGATATTGTAAATGTTCTTTCTGCTGGAGAAATGCAACCAATCAAAGTCGGACAATATGCTCATATAGGGCCGTCTCTAGGCAATGACTCAATGGAAGCAGGGAAAAAATCTATAATAATTGGTTTGATTCTAGTAGTTCTATTTATGTCAATCTATTATAAACTTGCTGGTTTAGTTGCAAGCATAGCTATGTTTATGAATCTCATTATCATTATAGCTATACTTGCTATGTTTGGGTGGGTTGATGATGATCTGATGGTTACACTGACCCTCCCTGGTATTGCTGGCTTAATATTGACTATTGGAATGGCTGTAGATGCAAATGTGATTATTTTTGAAAGAATTAAAGAAGAACTAAAAGTAAATAAAACAATTCAATCAGCTATTCAATCAGCTTATCAGCGAGCTCTGGTAACTATTCTTGATGCAAACCTTACAACTTTAATTGCAGCAGTTGTACTTGCAGGAGTTGGATCTGGTCCTATAAAAGGTTTCGCAATAACATTGGGAATTGGAATACTATGCTCTATGTTTACTGCAATATTTGTTACAAAAACTATATTCCTAAGTTTCCCCCATTTTGATTTTATAAGATTAAAATCTGATAATAAGAGTTCCATATAGATGGCATTTCTTAAGAATATTAATATTAACTTCGTAGATAAAACTAAATATGCATTTATGATTTCAGGGATATTGATTGTGTCTGGAATTATATCATTAATATATAAGGGCGGACCAAGTTTATCTATTGATTTTACGGGTGGTCATCAAATTCAAATAACAAAATATATAGACTCTAATAATAATGGAAAATGGGACGATGATGAAGAGCCTTATGAAATAAATATTGCAGATGTACGTAATGAATTTATCAAAGAAAACATTAAAGATATAGAAATAAAAATAATTGGAGCTCCTCATACAATTGCAATCACAATTCCACCTTTAAAACCATCTTTAACTGATGAGAATCCCTATATCTATATTCATAGGATATTGAAAAAAGTAATCAGCGCTTATAATGAAGAAGCTTCTGAAGCTATTGGACCAAAAATAGGTTCTGAGTTAAAATCAGATGCATTCAAAGCTATTGGAATTGCTCTTATTTTAATCACTATTTATATATCATTTCGATTTGATAGATTTTATGCTTATGGAAGCCTTGCAGCCTTAGTGCATGACATGCTTATTACCCTGGGAATTTTTTCTATTCTCGATATTCCTCTTAGCTTAAAAATTGTTGCAGCATTTTTAACAATATTAGGATACTCTCTTAATGATACCATAGTCGTTTTTGATCGTCTGAGAGAAACTAAAGATAAATATTCGGGTGATCCTATTGATGATATTATTAATAAATCTTTAAATGCAACTTTAAATCGAACTATAATTACATCATTTACTACATTGCTTGCTGTAACAACACTATTTGTTTTTGGAGGTAGTGTTTTAAAAGATTTTGCTTTTGCACTTATAATCGGTGTAATTGTAGGTACTTATTCATCAGTTTTTATTGCAAGTCCTGTTATGAAATATTTTGAAATACGAAAAAAAGATACAGAAGAATATCTGGAAGAAGGAGTTTGATATGTCTATAAAAGCAATTATTGGTGGACAATGGGGAGATGAAGGAAAAGGTAAAATTGTTGATTTATTAAGCCAGAATTCTCATATTGTAGCACGATATCAAGGAGGCGCAAATGCTGGTCATACTGTATATTATAATGATTCAAAATTAGTTTTACACCAAATCCCTTCTGGAATATTAAGAAAAGATTGTAAATGTATATTGGGAAATGGGATGGTAGTGGATCCTATTGCTTTAGTAGAAGAAATAAATATGGTTAAAAGTCATGGTGTGTCAATTGATAATAAAATATTTCTTGCTCTTAATGCTCATATTGTCACCCCTATTCATAAATCTATTGATTGTTACCAAGAATCTATTACAGAAAAGAAAATTGGTACTACGGGTAGAGGCATAGGACCTACATATGTTAATAAATATGATAGAGTTGGAATTAGAGCATTAGACTTGCTAGATGAACAAAAATTAAAAAATAAGATCGAAACATCCTTGAGTAAAGCATTGAATACCTATAAATTTGATGATTCTGAAATTTTAAAAATCAAAGAACAGCTTGTAGGATTCATGGAATGTTGTAAAGATGTATCTCAGTATGTTTCTGATACATTTACTATAATTCATAACCAATCACAGAATGGAGATAATATTTTGATTGAAGGTGCACAGGGCACATTACTTGATATTGATCATGGAACTTACCCTTATGTTACTTCATCGAACGCATCTTCAAGCGGGATATCTACGGGTCTAGGATTACCCATGACTAAAGTAGATAATATTGTAGGCATATTGAAGGCATATACAACTCGAGTTGGCGAAGGCCCTTTTCCAACAGAACTATTTGATGAAGATGGAAAAAAATTACAGGATATTGGGAAAGAATATGGAGCAACAACTGGTAGACCTCGAAGATGCGGATGGTTTGATGGAGTAGCTGCAAAATATAGTTCGCTTGTAAATGGCTTTACTGAAATCGCACTAACTAAGCTGGATATTCTAGATAATTTTGATAGTATTAAATTTTGCACTGGATATAAAATAAATAATCAAACGACAAAAGCATTTTCTGAAGTTTTGCATAACTTAGATAATGTTGAACCTATATATACTACATTTGAAGGGTGGCGAACACCAACTACTGGGATAGAAACATTTGATGAGCTTCCTGATAAAACTAAAATATACATAAACTTTATATCAGAGTTTATAAATACACCCATTAAAATCATATCAACTGGACCTGGAAGAAACCAAATAATAAAATTATAAATAAAAACTTTTCTAATTATTATTCTATTCGTTGTATTTTAATGTTCCATTTATTCAAAATAAAACGGCTGAAATGAAAAATATATTAAAAAATATTACTATATTTATATCTATGGTAGGATTTTTGTTATCTGATCCTTACAAGCCATTGGATATTGAATTTTTAAAAGAAAAATCTAAAAAGAAAGTCCATGAAGTTAAAAAAGTAACTTCAATTCCAAAGAAAGAAGATAAAAATTTATTTGAAAATATTATTAAAGATTTTGAAAAAATCGAGGGGTTATTTACTTTTTATAGAAATAGTGAAAAGAATGAGATTTATATGGAATTGCTTCCAGAACAATTCAATATACTTTATACTATAAATATCACAAGAGAAACAGGTGATGGAGCCTGGTTCCATGGAGTGTCTATGCAAGGAGAATATCCTTTTTATTTTGAAAAAAATGGATCTCTTGTTCGAATTATGGAAAAGAATGTAAAATTTCGATCTGATGATGCTCCTTCTTCAAAAGCTCTAAAAAACCAACTCCCAGATTCAATCATTCGATCTGTAAAAACTAAAGGAGAACCTCACCTTGAAACTGGTGCAATATTAATTGATGCAAATAAATTATTCGCTTTTGATTATCCTGGAATATCTGGTCCTCGAGCTACATTTGATAAAACAAATAGCTTTTTAACGGATATAAAGTCTTTTGAATTAAATACAGAACTTAAAATTGATTTACATTATAAGACTAAAGGAGTCTACATATACACTCTGGCTGATTCAAGGAATATAACATATACATATCATTATAGTTTAGTTGCATTACCAGAAAATGACTATTCTCCACGATTAGCAGATGACCGTGTTGGATATTTCCAAACTATTTATCAAGACTATACTGATATTTTGACTGACTCTCCTTATGTTAGGTATGTTAATAGATGGGATTTGAAGAAAAAAAATCCCAACCTAACACTCTCTGAACCAATTAAACCTATTGTGTTCTGGCTTGAAAATACAATCCCTGTTGAATTTAGAGAATCTATTAAAGAAGGAGTATTAGCATGGAATCAAGCCTATGAAGCTATTGGTTTTAAAAATGCTGTTGTAGTAAAACAAATGCCTGATGATGCAGATTGGGACCCTGCAGATGTGCGGTATAGTACTATTCGCTGGCTTATTCAGCCTGGAGATGGAATAGCTGTTGGTCCATCAAGAGCTGACCCATTCACCGGAGAAATTTATGATGCTGATATTAGAATAAGTGCAGACTTTATAAGATTCTTCTACACTGAATTTGGAGAATTCCTCGAGCCAATGACAGCTGAGAGTTATGATGAGTATATAAAGTTAATAGATCAAGAAAACTACGATAACAACCATAATTGTGATTATGCAAAAAACATGATGCATGAAATGGCATTTGCATGGTATTCAAGTTTTGAATTATTAAATATTCCTCAAGTAGATAAGAAAAAAATATTAGATGAATATATTCATGATGGTATAGTTGACTTAATAATGCATGAAGTTGGTCATACACTTGGCTTACGTCATAATTTTAAAGCAAGTTCCATTTATAGCCTCGAACAAATTAGTAACCCAGATTTTGTAAGTGTTCATGGTCCAGTTGGATCTGTAATGGATTATAATGGAATTAATTTAATGGATGGAGGCCATAATTTTTATCAAACAACCCCTGGACCTTATGATTATTGGGCTATTGAATATGCATATTCTGAAATACCTCCTGATTCTGATATTTCTGAAAATGAATTTCTAGATAATATTGCTAGTAAATCAACAAACCCATTATATGTATATTGTACTGATGAAGACTCATATGGATCAAGGAGCATAGACCCGTACTGTACTAGTGGAAGAGATTTATCAAGTAATCCGATTGATTATTTTGATAAACAACTTTCACTCGTCCAGGATTTTTGGGATAAATTACTTGATACCTTTGAAAATGACGGAGAAAGATATCCTAAAATTAGAAGCATATTTTATGAAGGTATATATGAGTATTATAAAGCTGGTCGTAACGTTTCAAAATTTATAGGTGGAATAGAACACAGTCGACATCATGTTGGAGAAACTGAAGAAACTCCTTTAAATGTTATCCCTGCAGATGACCAGAGAAAAGCATTAAAATTTTTAAATAAAAATATATTTTCTTCTGATCCATTTTATTTTCCTCCAGAATTATTAAATAAATTAGCTCCTGAAAGATATTCAACTATGGAACGCTGGGGGACAAGACAGCTTGCAATTCCTATACATAATTTGGTTAACCAAATTCACTCAAATGTATTGTATAGACTTTTTGATCCAAGAATATTACAACGAGTTCAGGATAATGAAATACGATTTGGGGATGATACAAATAAGTTTACTTTAAATGAGCTATTTGAAACAACTTCTACAATGATATGGAATGAGATTGAATTAAAAGAAAATGTAGATAGTTTTAGAAGAAACTTGCAAAAAAATCATCTTAAAATATTAATTTATATTATGCTAGATAAGGAAAATAAATTCCCTAATGATGCTGTTGCAATTTCTAGAAAGAGTCTAAATAAAATATCTACTAAATTATATTTTTCTATTAATAATGACTCACTAGATGAGGATACTAACACACACTATGTTGAATGTCTGCATAAAATAAAATCAGCTCATCAGGCACATGTTACTTTGAATTAATTATATCTAAAGCTTCTTCTAGATTTCCATTTTTTATCCAGTTAATATTAATACCTCTTTTCTCCATACGTCTGAAAAATGTCATTTGTTTTTTAGCAAACTTGTGGATTGCGGTGTTCAATTTAGAGAACATCTCATCATATGATATTTTTTTATTCAAATAATATCCAATATATTTATATTCTAGACCAAAATAGTTTAGCCTTTCAAATGTCAGGACATTATTAAATAGTAATTGATTAACCTCTTCAATCATTCCATTATTAAGCCTATACTCTAATCTATCTGTAATTCTTTCTCTTATTCTATCTCTTCCCATTTTAATCCCTAAGACTATAGTTTTTGATAAATCTAATCTAGATTGACTTTTATTAGATCTACTTGAATCTTTTGATGATGCTATTTCGATTCCTCTAATTATCCGCTGTTTAGTATCACATTTCCAGACTTTACTTGCCTTTGGATTAATATCCTTGAAAAGAATTAGCAGTTCATCCTTAGATAACTTCTCCAAATCTTCTCTTAAACGTTGATTAGGCTTTATATCCGACATTTCATAGTTAAGAAGCACTGATTCTATATAAAGACCTGTTCCACCGCAGAGTATGGGTATTTTATTCTTCTTTGAAATATTATTATATATCTTATGAAATTCTCTTTGGAATGTATATACACTATAATCTTCGCTGGGATTAATAATATCAATTAAATGGTATGGAGTTAATTCTCCATTAACACTATATTCGGCTAAGTCTTTACCTGTACCGATATCCATTCCTTTATATATCTGTCGTGAATCTGCAGAGATTATTTCAGATGGAATGTGCTGTGCAATATTAACAGCTAAATTCGTTTTTCCTGTTGCAGTTGGTCCTAAGACTGTAATTAGATTGATATTATTCAAATTCCGATTAATTCTATAAATATTATTAAATTATTAACTAATATTAATAATAATAATATGAATAAGAAAAAAATTAAATCTATAAATGGCTTTATGCTACATCATGCTATTGTCGCTGGTACACGTAAAGTAGTTGCCCATCAGGATTATCTAAATAAGATTAATGTATTCCCTGTACCTGATGGGGATACTGGGACCAATATGGCGTTTACTATGAATGCTATATTAGATGGAACTTCTGATCATGTTCATTCAAGAATTGATGATATGCTTGAAGGAGTTGCTGACTCGGCTCTTGATGGTGCTAGAGGTAATTCTGGCGCTATATTGGCACAATTTTTCCAAGGATTAAGCGATGGATCAGTTGGCCTTGAATCAATGAATGCTAAAGAATTATCAATTGCATTTATTAAAGGCTCTGAATATGCTCGTGATGCTTTATCTGAGCCTAAAGAAGGTACTATTCTTACTGTTATTAATGATTTTTCAAAAAAATTAGAAGCGCTTAGCTCGCAAGGTGAAACTGATATAGAGAAAATACTAGAAATATCATTAGTAAAAGCTGAAAAATCTCTTAAAAATACTCCTAATTTAATGCCTCTTCTTAAAAAAGCAGGTGTTGTTGATGCTGGAGCACAGGGTTTTGTAGATTTCATTGTTGGTATGTATGAATTTATTAAAGATGGTTCAATAGAGGAGGAGTATGGAGAAATAATGCCTATAGCAGACCCTGGTGATAATCATGATATTCATGTAAATGATCTTATTTATCGATTCTGCACGGAATGTATGATAATTGATGACTCCGAATCTATAGATCGAACAGATATTAAACAGGCTCTAATAAACTCTGGAGATAGTATGGTAGTTGCTGGATCACGTAAAAGAGCAAAAATCCATATTCATACAAATAATCCTGCTTCAATTTTTTCAATCTGTGAAAATTTTGGGACTGTGACTGGACAAAAAGCAGATGATATGATACATCAACAAGACTCTTCACATGGAGATAAAAAAAATGATGTCGCTATTATTACTGATTCAGGGGCAGATTTTAATGAAAATAATTTAGATATCCATGTTGTGCCTGTAAGATATAGTTTTGGAGATAAAGGATATATTGATAAAGTATCACAGAGTACTACAGAATTTTTTAAAGAACTCGAATCTAATCCAGCTCACCCGCAAACTTCTCAACCTGTTCCGGGTGATTTTAGGAGGCAGTATCAGTTTCTAAGTTCTCATTATAAATCAATTATATCTATCCATATACCTCATAAACTAAGTGGAACATTGCAATCTGCAAAAACAGCTATTAAAAGAACTCCAGAAGCAAGTGTATCAGTAATAGATTCTCACAATATTTCTGTAGGATTAGGCTTAATTGTTACTCATGCTGCAGAACTAGTAAAAATGGGAAAATCTCATGAAAAAATCATAAAAGAAATAAATAAAATTCGAAAAGATACTTATATATACGCATCTGTTAAAGATTTAAATTATTCAGTAAAGGGTGGAAGAGTCCCAAAAGCAGTTAAGATAATTACTGATTTTCTGCATGTAAAACCTATATTATCTACAGGGCCCGATGGAGCTATGAAACCAGCTGGTATACTATTTGGAAATAAAAAAAGACCTAAAAAGTTAGCAAAATTTGTAATTAATGAACATAACCTATCTAAAAGATATAGAATCTTAATAGGACATGCAAATTGTGTAGAAGATGCTCATGTATTAATGGACTTTATTAAAAAAGGATTCAAAAATATTGAATCTATCGATTTATTGGAAATAGGTTCTGCGCTTGGTGTTCATACTGGCCCTGGGGCATTACTTGTTGGTATCCAAAAATATAAAAAGATATCATAAATGGATATAATACCAATCCTATTAATGTTCCTTTCATACCTCCTAGGATCAATATCAGGAAGCATGGTTATTGGAAAATTTAAAAAAGTTGATATACGTACAATGGGTAGTGGTAATGCGGGTGGCACAAATGCATTTAGAACCCAAGGGGCATTGTTTGCGCTTGGAGTAATTGCCATTGATATCTCAAAAGGGTGGATTGCTATACATTATATTGGGACTGTACTTTCTGAATCTATGGGGATACCATCACAAGATATATTCCTGCTGAGTTTAATGTGTGGGTTTGCCTCTGTGCTGGGACATATATATCCTATCTATCATAATTTAAAAGGAGGTAAAGGAGCTGGAACTCTCATTGGGGTGCTAATAGGATTAAGCTTGCCACCATATACTATTCTAATATTAATAGGAATATGGCTACTTGTTCTCATATTAACTGGATATGTTGGCCTTGGGACTATACTAACAGGTATATCATTCCCCTTATATCTATGTATTTCTCCAGATATAGTTTTAAATGAACTTATGGGATTTGGGATTGCCTGTGCCGTGCTTATAATTTTTACTCATCGAAGTAATATTATACGGATGTATCAAGGGAATGAAAATCAATTTGAAAAAATTATGATTTTTAAAAAACAATGATTCTAAAACAAATGTAATTGAGATGTGCTTTTAGAATTAAATCCATAATCGATTTTAATTACAGCTCCCATTATAAATATTCTCAAGCCTGCTCCATATCCAAATAGAGAATTATCAAAATTAATGGATTTATTCAAATTATATCCTACTCCCCAATCTGCAAAAAGAACAAAATCAATTCCCATTTCTACCTTATCTAAATATTCTTTGCGTTTAATGAGCGTACTCTGAACTTCAAAAGTATTAATTAAAAAATTATCAACCTCTATAAGCTCTCTTGAATTGCTCATAGAATTTTCAGATGGTATGGGTGAATATCCTCTAATATAATCCTGTCCCCCAATATATTCTTTTTTAAATATAGGTAGTTCAGAAGTTGAATATTGAAATTTAGAGAATAAACTGTATTTAAAAACTGGACTAAGATAGATCCCCTGATATGAACCTCCCTCATAAATACTACTAATGAGATTCTTATATATACTAAAATGAGTTTCAATTTCATAAATATTCTTTGTATCATCCAGCCCGAATAAACCCGTCAATCCAATGTTGAAAAAAATACCTGCATTTGGGTCGACATAAATATCCCTGGTATCATATGTATACTGAGAACCTAAGCGCACATAACTAAAATCTGTTTGACTTAAATGCTCTGATTCCAGAATATCTTTATCTGAATCTTCTATTTCATTCATTACCTTACTATTATAATTAATCCAGAAATTAAATTGATTATTATAGCCTTTATAAAAGCCCCCTTCAACAAAAAAACCTTTATCTTTCTCTAAAATATTATAAATGAAATGATCTGAAGATTGATTATAGAGACCCATTTCTACTGAATTATGATCTCCTGATATCCATGGATTCTGATACCATAAAAAATATTCTTTTACATTTCCAAAGGTTGTTCCCAGAACAATATCTGTATCTCTTCCTCTGAAATTATTATGAGCAACTCCTCCTCCATAGCTTATTTTCTCACTCTTATTATCATATTTAATTATTGGGAATGGCCATATATACCACATTTCACTCACTGTCACTAAATATGTATTTTTAATAATTTGAATATCTACACTTGAGAATAAACCTAAGTTATATATTCTGTTTTTATCTTCGATGAGGATAGTTTCATTAAACTCAGTATTAACTTCCTGTTTGATTTCACGAAGAATTATGTATTCATGAGTTTTTTTATTTCCCTCAATTTTGATTGTTTCAATATTTTGAGAAAATATTATTGAAATGAAAATTATAATTATAGAATAATACATTTTATATAATAAAAAACCCCAACTTTATTAGATGGGGTTTTTTATAACAAATAACTAAGAGTTAATTATTTACGGCCTCTTGCCATTTTTGCTCTAGAAACATCACCGTCTTTATCAACAAAATACAACCAGCCAGATTCTCTTTTAACACCAGCAGATGCTACAACTTCAGCGTTACCGCCTTTGTTTGCGCCTCTTGCCATTTTTGAACGTGACACATTGCCACTTTTATCTAAATAGTATAAGTACCCTTTTTCTTTAGAAACACCTGTTTTTGCTACTTTTTCAGCCATTTTTTTCTCTCCTTGATTATTTATTGTATTTTAAAATTCTAAACTAAAGTTTTAAAGTTTTAAAACTAACCATCAATTATAGGGGTTTCTCGTCAAAAAAACAAACATTTTTTCTCTATTACTTTTTTAAAAACATTATTCTAATTATCGACTGAGTAGTCTGTATTTAAAAAATCTATCTATTTTTCTCGAATTCATCCATTACATCTATAAATTCTTCTTTAGAATTACAGGAAAAAAATGAGGATGACTTGATATTTTCAAAAATGCTTATAGTTGAAGAGCTGCCATAATCATGTCCTGGGTGAATAATAGTATTTTTATCTAATTTTAAGATAATATTATATATACTGTTATATAAATCTGAAATGTTACTATATGGGTTAACAGTCCTCCCTGATCGTCCTACAAAAACAGTATCACCTGTAAAAATTATTCTATTCTTGATACTCCAAAAACATATAGAATCATCGTAATGGCCTGGTGTATATAAAATTGTAAACATATTTGTGCCAATAGAAATTATATCATTATTTTTAAAACCTAAGAAATTATTCCCTAGAGATTTACGAGTACTATTGTATCCGCATATTGTAATATTGGGATATTTATAGGTAAAGTCAGATAAATAACATATATGGTCATGATGAGTATGGGTAATTAGTATCTTAGATAATATTATATTATTACTTTCAATAAACTCAAAAATTTCTAATGGCTCAGTAGAAGGATCTACAATAGCACCCTCCATCGTATCTTCACACCATATCAGATAACAGAAATTTTTATCAAATCCACCTTTAAATGATTTAACTTTCATTATACCTGAAATAAGAGGCAAAAAATCTTTCCATCTTTAAAAGCTCATATAACTTGAAAAGGATTCCTCTATTTGTTGAAATTTCTTTATGTTCATATAAATAAGAAATTAATAGCTCGCTATTTTCTATATTTTCGTGCATTTCTACAGACTCTGTAAATGGAACCATTGAATCATTTGCTCCATGCATAATAAACATCTTGCTTGTGATTTTTTCGCAAAAGTTTTGTGGCGATATTTTATCAATCTCATCTTTTTGTTCATTCATTATTTGATGAATAATCTTTTTAATTTCATCAGTATATTCAACATTTAAAACTGCTTCAATAAACTCTTTATCATGGCTGCTTAAAGTATTTGATAGATCTTCTACTTTATTCATATTATCTTGCATCCTATATTTCAATACTTCTCTTATCCTCTTAGTATCAAATCCAACATCTGTACTTGATAAAAAATTATGTAAAATTACTGACACACCCCATTCATTAGGTTTAATTTTAATTGTCTCATTATTATGAGTAATTTCACCATTCAATAAAAATTCAAAACCCCTATTAAGATTAAATGCTGCCCCATAAATCATTAATGATTTTGGATGAGGTGTTTTCATGCGATTATCAAGCATAGAATTTAGAAGGAGAGATCCTCCAAAACTAATTCCGGTAATAGCAATGCAGGTTGAGTCAATATCATCTCGTTTACTTATTTTCTCATAGGCATTTGCAAACCATTCAGCATTAACATCTGTAATGTCTAAATTTTTAAGTGGAGTGATTCGAGGAATAAATACTTTATATCCTAGTTTTGCAATAATGCTGGCTAAGTTTATCATCCCAGGGTGTTCCTCTGCAAATGGAGATGCTCCAGGAAATATGATAACTGATAATTTTTTCTCTTTTTTAGGATGAAATATTCTAAGTGGAACATCCTCGCCAGAAGGACCTTTATAATATTCATCAGAATATTTTATTTTAGGAGGATTATCTTGATTATGCTTTATTAGATTATATATATATTTTGATGCAGTAATATGACTGTTGATAGATTTTATCATAATTTTAATTTGTCTGTTTAATTAATTCCACCATATGATCTACAACCTCATGATTACCAGCTATTAGCCCTGGCGTTATCAATGTATTAGGATTATTGTATTTGATTTCTTTGCCTAAAGAAGTAAGAAGCTTCCCACCAGATTCATTGATTAAACAATGTCCTGCACATATATCCCACTCATTTTTGGGTTTTAAAGAGGCAACCATATCTGTTCTTCCAGCTGAAACCATTGCTAATTTATATGCAATACTTCCAATAGGGATGATATCCTTAAAATGCTTTTGATATGATGTCCATAAACCTGATTTTGTTTCAGACCTACTATTTAACATAGACATTTGGGAAAAATCAATTTTATCTGATATTTTACACTTAACACCATTAACCTTTACACCATCATTCTTATAACCTGAAAATAAGTCTTTTGAAATAGGGTTATAGATAATTCCTAAAACAGGATTGCCATTTTCTACAAGTCCAATACTTATTACAAAATTAGGGATGCCTTCTACAAATTCTTTAGTCCCATCCAATGGATCAACAATCCATACCATGTTTTTGTCAAGACGTGATTTTGAATCTTTGGTTTCTTCAGATAGCCATCCAAAATCTGATGTTTCAGACATTAATATTTCTTTGAGAATATCATCCGCTTCAATATCAGCATCAGTAACGGGGTTGCCTATCCCTTTCATTTGCACTTCATAGCTTGAATTATAATATTTTAAGATTACATCGGATGCTTTTTTGATAGCATATGTAGAAAGTTGAAATAGCTCATGCATATTAATTTAAAATGATACCTACTAGATGAACTATATCCAAAACATCTAAGACTTCATCTTGATTAATGTCAGACAACTCAAATTGAGAATCAGTCGGAGTTGAAAAATTCAATACAAATTGAACTATTGTAACTATATCTAAAACATCAATAGTACCATCTTGATTGACATCCCCTAATTCTTCTTCATCTCCCAAATATATATTTTCATCTCCATCTTGATAAGGTACAAATCTAAATGCAATAAAGAACATCTCATCTTCTGTGCCATCTCCCCAAAATGTCCATTGTGGTGGATTATTAGGATTGTCTGGATTATCTGCAGTATTATCATAAACTGCATTTGCATATATCATAGAACCTTGAGGAAGTGGAATCATATATTCTGGAGTATAAAAACTCTGCCAATCAAAATCCCAATTATTAATCTTAATTATCTGAGTTGTATCATTTTCTGGAGTCACTGCATAAATTTCCCAAGATTTACCAAGTAAATGCGAATGAGGGAGTATCTGAATCAAGCTGACATCTGCCGTAACTTCAATTGAATCCCTAACTTCAGTTATTACATTGGGTGGTAGTAAAAAAAATGGATTAGCATACTGCTGATTTTGAATATATCTTTCTATAGGTTCATCTTTAAAAAATATATTAATTGATGACTGATCTATTTGATCAGTATCTAAAGGTGCATAATGCATTTGTACAATCAAATCTGAATTAGCGGGGATTACATCTCCTATCCCCTCTGGATAAAGGGAAGTTCTCATTCCAGGTGCATATCCCTCAACAAGAGGTGTTAATATATCTAAGTTAAATCCTCCATAGCATTCATAACCATATTCTGAATCTTCATTATCTATATTATTTGCATATCCTGATGGTACTACAGTAATTATTGAATGATGTACGGCTTCTTTATTATCTGGCCTAAATTCAATTGCTGCAATTTCTTTATCTTCAGAAAACCCTGTTGGGATAACAAAACATCTATAATTATCTTCACCATTACCCTCAATAAAATATGGCTCTTCAAGTTCAAAAACTACATCAGGTTCTCCAATTGATGACCCATCTGGGAAATCTGGCATTTCAGCTTCTAATACAGGGTCGCCTTGAGGAGCACCTAAATCAATCCAATCTAGAAAATCATGAACTTGTTGATCTGTTAAATAACGTTCATCAATAAATGTACTAAATGATCTGTCGGGTGGCCATGGAGGCATTACTGGGTCTCCGTGCCGATCATCTGTCCCCTCAATTGCATAAGCAATCCAATATTTATTTTCATTAACTTCAGAATAATTAGTTAACGGTAAAAATGCTCCTATTTCATTAACCCTGTGGCATGAAGTGCAATTATTATATATTATTGGCGAAATGTCCTCGCTATAATTAAGAGCTGAACAAAAATTTATTATTATTATAATAATTAATATTCTTATCATCTCAAAATATACATAATTAATTATCTCTGATACAAACTATCACAATTTATATTTATGATTTATTAATTAACTATTAGGAATTTATTAGTATCAAAATTAATATAAATCTATGGAAAACAATACTCATTCTTATATTCAAGATGAACGAAATAAAAATATAAAAATCTATATAAATGGAGAAATTTATAATAGAAGTACTGCAAAAATATCTGTTTTTGATAGTGGATTTCTATTAGGCGATGGAGTATGGGAAGGTATCCGCCTTCATAATGGAAAATTATGTTTTCTAAATGAGCATTTGACAAGGTTGTATGATGGCGCTAAACAAATTCATATAGATATCCCTTATTCAAAGGAGGAATTAACCAATATAATAGATAAAGTCATTAAAGAAAATCAAATGTCCTCGGGAGTACATATGCGTATTATTATATCTAGAGGAGAAAAGTTTACCCCTTATCAGCATCCAAGTGCAAATGTAGGACCTATTAGCCTTGTGATAATTCCTGAATATAAAATAGCAAATGAAAAAATAAATACTAATGGAATAAAACTTGCATCAGTGGATACCATCAGGGGAACTGGCTCTAATCAAGATCCTAAAATTAATTCGTTAAGTAAATTTAATTGTATAGCTGCTTGCTTGGAGGCAATTGATAAAAATGTAGATGAAGGACTTATGTTAGATATAGATGGTTATGTTTCTACATGCAACTCTACTAACTTTTTTATAGTCAAAAATGATGAAGTTATTACCTCAAAGGGAAACTACTGTCTAAATGGTGTTACTCGAATGAAAATAATTGAAATTTGCAAAGAAAAAAATATTAATCTTGTTGAAAAAAACTTTAGGCTAGAGAATGTATATGAAGCTGATGAAGCATTTGTTACTGGAACCTTTGCTGGAGTGATACCTGTTATTGATGTTGATAATCATTTAATTGGTAGTGGTACAAGGGGACCTCTTACAAAAAAACTCTTTAATCTATATAAAAATAAAATAACTAAATTATATTCAAACAATGAATAATAAAAAAAGACTCTCCATGTGGTCAGGACCACGAAATATATCTACTGCATTGATGAGATCCTTTGAGAATAGATCTGATACTGCTGTAATTGATGAGCCTTTCTATTCCTTCTTTTTAAAAAATACAGGTATAAAACATCCTATATACAAAAAGGTTATTGAAAAATATAATTCGTCTTGGAATAATATTGCAGATGTATTAACAGGACCTATTCCAAATAATAAAAATATCTGGTATCAAAAATTAATGACTCATCACTGGATAGATAATCAACCCTTAGATTGGACGATTAATACTACTAATTGTTTTTTAATTCGAAATCCAGAACAAGTCATTTTATCCTACTTAAAAATTCATAAAGATGTTACTCCTGAACTAATCGGTCTCCCCCAACAATTATATATATTGAATTATATAATAAAGAAAACAAAAAAACCCCCAATAGTAATTAGTTCAGAAGATATATTAAAAAATCCTAAATTAATGCTGAATAAATTATGTAATCTATTAGAAATTCCCTTTTTAAATCAAATGTTGGAATGGCCAAAAGGCCCCCGTGATTCTGATGGGATATGGGGAAAATATTGGTATAAGAATGTTATAGAAACAACTACATTCTCTAAACCTAAACAAAAAAAAGAAGAATTACCTGATAATCTTCATGCTTTGTTAGATGAATGCATGGGTTATTATAAACAAATGGAAAAATATAAAATTAACCTTGTTTAAATACATGTGTCTAATTAATAAATAATGAAGGAACTATGAACAATAAAATTGAATCAAATAATTATAAAAACTGGGTATTGACAGATCGACAAATTTGTGATCTAGAAATGCTCATTGATGGAAGCTTTAATCCTGTTTCTGGTTTCCTTAATGAATCTGATTATAATGATGTTATAGAGAACATGAAATTATCTGATGGATCTATATGGCCCATTCCAATTGTCCTTGATGTAGATGATGAATTTATAAATACTATTAGTCAAGATAATTCAATCACATTGCGAGATAAAGAAGGGTTTGCAATTGCAATACTAGATATAGAATCGAAATGGCAACCTAATAAAAAAAATGAAGCACTAAAAGTTTATAATACTGATAGTTTAGAACATCCAGGAGTAAACTATCTATTTAACCAGACTAATGACTGGTATATTGGTGGAAGAATAAGAGCTATACAAAAACCCAAACATTATGATTATATGAAGTTGAGATTAACTCCGAATGAAGTAAAAGAAAAAATTTTAGAAATGGGTTGGGATAAAGTAGTTGCGTTTCAGACACGTAACCCTATGCATAGAGCTCATGTAGAAATCACCCATTTAGCTGCAAAAGAGAATAATGCTAATTTATTAATTCATCCAGTAGTTGGTATGACAAAACCTGGTGATGTTGACTATTTCACACGAGTACGTTGTTATAATGAAATAATAAAAAAATATCCTGATGGGTCAGTTATGTTATCATTACTTCCATTATCTATGAGAATGGCAGGACCACGGGAAGCTCTATGGCATGCACTGATTCGAAAAAATTATGGTTGTACTCATATTATTATAGGTAGGGATCATGCTGGCCCTGGATCTAATAGTAATGGAACTCCATTCTATGGTCCATATGAAGCTCAAGATTTGTTAGTTAAATATGAAAATAAAATAAATATTAAAATGGTTCCTTTTAAGATGATGGTATATGTGAAAGAAAAAAATGAGTATATGCCTATTGATGAAGTCCCTAATGGACTCACCTCATTAAATATATCTGGGACAGACCTTAGAAAAAAATTAGATTCAGGAGAAAATCTACCTGAATGGTTTACTTATCCTGAGATTGAAAAAGAACTAAAGAAATCAATCCCAGAAAAAACTAATAGAGGTCTTACTATATTTTTTACAGGGCTTTCTGGGTCAGGGAAATCTACTTTAGCCAATGCATTAATGACAAAATTTCTAGAAGAAGGGACTCGCCCTGTTACACTCTTAGATGGAGATTTAGTAAGACAACATTTATCTAGTGAACTTGGATTTACAAAAGAACATCGATCTATCAATGTAAAAAGAATAGGATATGTTGCAAGTGAAATCACTAAAAATAGAGGCATTGCAATATGTGCCCCTATTGCCCCCTATGAATCAGACCGAACATTTAATAAAGAGTTAATATCTAATTATGGTGGATACATAGAGGTATTTGTCTCAACCCCATTAGATATCTGTGAAAAAAGAGATTCTAAAGGTTTATATGCACTTGCAAGAAAAGGAATTATAAAAGAGTTTACAGGGATTAGCGATCCTTATGAAGAACCTAAAAATCCAGATATTTCAATTGATTCAAGTCAAGAAGATCCAGAAATACTTATAGAAAAAATTATTAATAAAATTAAATCTCTTGGTTATATGAACTAGTGATATGCATTGGATTGATTTAACAATAATAATAATATATTTATCTTTGGTATTTTCTGTAGGCATATTAATGCGTAAGCATATAAATAGTTTTTCAAATTTTATGATAGCTGATCAGAAAATACCTCTCTCTCTAGGAGTTACAAGCATGCTGGGAACTGAATTAGGGCTTATTACTGTTATGTATAATGCGCAAACGGGTGCCAAGGATTATTTCTCAGCTTTTCATATTGGGTTAATGGGATTTATTGTAACCCTCGCAGTAGGACTGAGCGGTTTTGTAATTGTCAAGTTAAGAAATTTCAATATAAAAAGTATCCCGGAATATTATCAAAAACGATTTGGGCCTAAAGTAAGATTAATTGGATCTATACTTCTAGTTGTCGGTGGGATGTTGAATATGGGAATCTTCTTAAATGTAGGAGCAAAATTTATTCAGGGAATATTTGGATTAGATGCAAATGATGAAATATTGAAATTAATTATGATTATATTGCTTATTATAGTGCTTATATATACCATGATGGGTGGAATGCTTTCTGTTATTATTACTGATTATTTCCAATTTGTTGTTTTATCTCTTGGATTAATATTCTGTGTATTCTATTCTATTTCAGAAATTGGATGGAATAAGATTTTTGATAGTATCTCGAAATTTCCAGATAAATCATATAATCCATTATTATCTAGAGGATCTCCATATGTTATATGGCAAATGATTCTAGCATTCGTAAGTGCTGTTGTATGGCCTACTGCAATTACAAGAGCTCTCACCATGGAAAATTCTGAAATAGTAAAAAAACAATATATTTGGTCATCTATATCATTCTTAATAAGATTCATGATTCCATGTTTTATTGGAATATGTGCTGTTATTTATCTTAATCCAGATTCTGGAACAGATAAACTTATTTTGATGCCTAATTATCTACGTGAAATTCTTCCCATAGGTTTATTAGGCCTGGTAACTGCTGGGATGCTGTCTGCGTTTATGAGTACCCATGATAGCTATTTATTATGCTGGAGTACTATTATTACCAATGACATCATTGACCCTCTGACTAAGAAAAACTTATCTTCTATAACCAAAATAAATATTAGCCGTTTCATTATTGTTATATTGGGGCTGTATATATTATACTGGGGATTATTTTATGAAGGAACAGATTCCATTTGGGATTACCTGTCAATTACTGGAGCTATTTATTTTTCAGGGGCAATTACTGTCTTGATTGCAGGTCTGTATTGGGAAAAAGCATCTGAGATGGGAGCTATATTAGCGCTCCTAGGAGGATTATCTGCATTACTAGGGTTAGAGCCTATTCGAAAAGCTTTTCAAATTAATCTCCCTCCGGAAGAAATAGGATTATTAAGTTTATTCATTACTATATTCATGATGATTGCAGGATCTATTGTTTTCCCAAAAAAAGAAGCCCATGAATAAAAATATTTTAGAGAATATATTCTTTGTAATAATGAGTTTTCCATTACTTCTTTCATTATATAATGGAATAAACAATACTACTGATACAAGATATTATATCATGACCTGGAAATTTCTATGGCAAATAACATTTATATTAGGACTGATTGCATTTATTATTATGTTTTTAATTTTTACTATTAGAGGATATAAAGATATAATGAAAATTCTTAAGAAAAAAAACTAATGAATTGGACTGGTTGCCTGCTTTAGCCAGTCTATTTCTTCCTGATTATCTAAATCTTTAGAAACGCTATTATATACTTTCTCATGATAATTATTTATCCAGATAATATCTGAATCAGTGAGAAGGTCCCTGTCAAATAGTCTTTTATCAAATGGAGCCATAGTTAAATCTTCAAATTCAAAAAATGAACCTCTGTTTTTATTTTCATGTTTTTTAACAAACACTAAATTTTCACATCGAATTCCATACTGATTTTCTAAATAATATCCAGGTTCATTAGATATTACCATCCCATTTTCAAGGGGGACATTACTTCCTCCTTTTCCAACACCCTGAGGTCCTTCATGTACATTTAAGAAATGGCCTACACCATGGCCAGTGCCATGATCATAGTCAAGTCCATATTCCCATAGATATTGTCTAGCAAGTGAATCTAATTGATGACCTGAAGTACCTTTTGGAAAAATTACAGATCCAAGCGATATATGGCCTTTCAAAACTAATGTGAATGATCTTTTAATCTCATCTGATACATCCCCAATAGCAACAGTTCTAGTTATATCTGTTGTTCCATCTAAGTATTGACCACCACTATCTACCAAATAAATTGAACCCATTTCTAATTTCCCAGGGATTTTACTATTTTTATGGCTATAATGACACATAGCTGCATTACTTCCTGCAGCTGATATTGTTCCAAAACTAAGCCCTTTAAAAAGATCTTGTTCTGAACGAAGTGAATCTAGTTTAGATGCTAATTCTTCTTCATCTATTAAATTATCAGAAGCTACTTGCTGATCTATCCAGTATAAAAATTTTGATACTGCAACTCCATCACGAACATGGCAGTCTTTCATGCCATTTATTTCAACATCATTTTTACATGCCTTTGGTAGAGAGCATGGATCTTGACTTTTAATAGTTTCGTAACCTGCTAATTTAAAAATATTATAGCTCCAAAGATTGCTTGAATTATTATCAAACATAATTTTTTTATTCTCATCTTTATTCTTAATATCATTAAATGTATCTAAATCATGAATTCTAACATTCTCGCCTACATGGCTATCAAGTCCCATTGGAATTTTATTTAAATCAATATATAAATCAAATGATGAATCAGAATGAATTATCCCAGAACAAAGTAAAACTGGATTACAGGGAATATCATTGCCTCTAATATTTAATAACCACATTATAGAATCTAATTTTGATATAAATGCACAATCATTTCCACTTGATTTTATTTTCTCTGCAATTTTATTTCTTTTTGATTCACTTGATTCACCCGTATAATTTTCAGATAGCAATAATGCTTTATCAACTTTAGATGATGGACGATTATTCCATAATAAATCAATTGGATTTTCATCCAAAGATGTAAGATTATAATTTTCTAGTTTTTTTGAAGCATAATCCAGCCATACTGGAGTATTTAATTTTGGATCATATCCAATTTTTGAATCTTTAGAAAAATTATCCTTAATCCAATCCATATAAGGATTATCAGTGATATGGAGTATCTCAAAAATATCTTTATCAACCTGTTCCTGAACTTGGACTGTATATCTTCCATCAACAAAAATACTAGCTTTGTCTTTACCTACAATAGCAATACCAGCAGATCCAGTAAATCCAGTTGCCCAATGTAATCTTTCATTCTGAGGAGGAAGATATTCAGATAGATATTCATCCTGATGTGGAATAATCAGAGCATCTATATTTTTTTCTTCCATCCAACTACGAAGATTATTGATATTATGTTTAATGTCTAACAAATTGTCTCTCTTTTTGGAATGAATAATTTAGAATCTTTTTTATAATCTTCAAAAAGTTATCGTAATTCAGATAAATTGGGAATATTAATTTAATATTAAGTTTATAATCAAAATGATGTCTTGGATATTAATTACACCATCCAGATTCATATCTGCAGCATAGCTTTCAATTAAACTAAGTTCTTCTGATCCTAAAATAACATTGACAACAATAACTAAATCTAATATATCAATAGTACCATCTGCATTTACATCACCTTCAGTATAGGAAAACTGATCTAAATAATCAATAGTCTTTAAAATTGAAATCTCGGTTGCCTCTCTAGCTGTATCCCAATCAATTAATCCACCCACATGAATATGCCCTGCAACATAACAGGACTCAATATTAATATCATGATACCATACACCATGATAGCCCATAAACTCTGAAACAAAATGACCTGGGTCTCCAGTAGCATCTATATAAGAATCCAATCCAAGGTCTGCTGCATTAACTTCATTCATAATATTATCCATTGGGAGTGTTGAGTTCCTTAGGTAATATGATTCCACACTATCATCTGGAGGATTTGGAGTTGGAAGAGTAGGGGTTGAATAATCTGGATACCAATTGGTCCTATTATAAAAATTAAATTCAAGCTCCCAGCTGTAATTTATGTATCCCCTGCTAAATGTAATAATTGCAACTGGGGAGTGTTCCTCTACAATATCCCAGAAATCTACGGAGGTATCTTGATAATCAACTTCTAAATCCCCATATCCTTGTCCACAATTATCACAATCTGGATTTGTGAATTCTGGAAAATAGGATATAATATTATATCCTCTATCTTGCCAGTTTTCACCTTCCCAGTTTCCATTTAAAAATATATTCTGGCTGAAATGTCTTATCATTTCATTGGTGGGAGGCCAAAAACCGGTAACTAGTATCACTGGTTCACGATTACTTTTATTAATTAAAAAATCATTTTTAATGTTTGCTGTTTCTTTGTCTTTGAATGATATTTTTGCTAATTTAAATTTCGGATTACCAATATGATTTGATGGAAAAATAATTTCTAATGTTAAATCTCTACCAGATACTCTTTGAACTAAATTATCTGTACCAGATAATAATAATGGTCCTAAAAATTTATTTTCTTCAATGATAAATAGTTTGCTACCCATTGGTATATTTTGATAATCAAATGATAAATCATAAATATTATCCTCAGATAAATTCAATGTATAAAATATATGAGTATTATTATTAACCCTATCTAAACTTCCATTGTTAATAATATCAATATCCAATGCTTGATTAATATTATCTGCTGAAATTGAACGTGTTGGAATGTGTCCGCTATATCTATTTTGAATCAACGATGGTTCTTCATAAGGAAGCATCTGCCCAAGTAGATAACTACTTAATCCAATAATTAAAAATAAATAATATGTGAAAAAATTCTTCATAATTCTAATCATCAAAAATCATAAATTCCCAATAACTAACATTAAATATAATTTTTATTGATTGCTATTGGATAATCGTCTGCTGTAATAGATAAACATCTTTATAAAGAATGTTAATAATAATCCAAGTCCAGTAAGATTAAGAATACCCATGCAAATAGATAATACCTTTGCATGTTCCAAGACTCTAAAAAATGTAATAAAATCACTGAAGAATACTAAGCTAACTCCAATAAGTCCTAACAATGTTGCTGTTTTTGCTGCTTTCATATAAACATGCCCCCCCTTCTTCTTATAATTTATTTATCTTTTTTCCTCATAGCCAAACGTTTATTAATATCTAGTTCCATCTTTCTCATTCGAATATTACTGGGAGTAATTTCTATTAATTCATCTTCTGCTATAAACTCAATACATTGATCTAGTGATAAATTTTGAGGGGGTCTAAGTACTACCGTTGCATCTGATGAAGAAGCTCTCATATTAGTTAATTTTTTTTCACGGATTATATTAATATCTATATCACCTGTACGATTACGTTCACCAATAATCATCCCCTTATAAACTTCTGTGCCAACATTAACAAACATTTCCCCTCTATCTACCATTCCAAGGCAAGCATAAGGAGTTACTTTCCCTGGTCTATCTGCAAGCAAAACCCCACTATTACGTTGCGGAATTCTTCCACTCCAAGGAGCATATGAATCAAATAATGTATTCATAATACCTGACCCTTTAGTATCTGTTAAAAATTGGCTTCTAAAACCAATTAATCCACGGGATGGAATTTTAAATTCTAATGTAACTCTACCATAACCATTATTTTGAAGATTTATCATCCGACCTTTACGTATAGATAGTTTTTCTGTAATGGTCCCCACATGATCCTCCTCTAAATCTAAATATATAGCTTCAATAGGTTCTAATGTTTGGCCATTTTCTTCTTTTGTAATTACTTGTGGTTTTGAAACCATGAATTCATAACCTTCGCGACGCATCGTTTCTATTAATACTGCCATTTGCAATTCTCCTCGTCCACATACTTCAAATACATCAGTTTTATCTGTAAGTTTCACTTGCAAAGATACATTTCCTAAAATTTCTTTTTGCAGCCTATCACTTAAATTTCGAGAGGTTAAATATTTTCCTTCTTTACCTGCAAATGGTCCATCATTAACATGAAAAAACATAGATACTGTAGGCTCATCAATGCTAATCCTAGGTAAGGGGTCTGGTTTTTCATTACAGGATATTGTATCACCAATAGTAATATTTTCTATACCTGCAATTGCAATGATATCACCCGCTTCCAATTTATCAACTTTAATTTTTTTAAGTCCGCTAAATGTATAACAAGCAGATAATTTTTGATCATATATAATTTGATTTTCTCCACAAAGACTATAACGTTTATTAATTTCCAAAATTCCATTTCCAAGCCTTCCTACTGCAACCTGACCAACATATGAATCATAACTAATATTAGTAATCAAGAATTGAGCTACGTGATCATCTGTAGCTAATGGACCTGGAAATTTTTCAATAATTAAATCAAATAAAGGAAATAAGTCCTTTGAATCATCACCCATTTCAATATGAGCAACTCGCTCTTTTGCATTGGTATAAATAATAGGAAACTCAATCTGTTTGTCATTTGCATCTAAATCAATAAATAAATCATACACCTCATTCACCACTTCTTCAATCCTAGAATCAGATCGATCAATTTTATTGATAATAAGTATAATAGGTAAATCTTTTAACAATGCTTTTTGTAATACAAATCGAGTTTGAGGTAAAGGTCCTTCACTAGCATCAACCAGTAATAATACCCCGTCAACTAAATTCAAACTTCTTTCAACCTCACCACCAAAATCTGCATGACCAGGCGTATCTACAATGTTAATTTTAATATCATTATAAAATACAGAGGTATTTTTTGCAGTAATAGTAATACCACGTTCTTTTTCAATATCCATTGAATCCATTATTCTATCAGCAATGTTTTCATGACTTTTAAATGTGCCACTCTGATGTAAGAGACCATCCACTAAAGTAGTCTTACCATGATCTACATGCGCAATGATTGCAATATTTCTAAAGTTATTTTTTCTCATGATTTATAATAGGAAAATTAAGAATTAATTAGAACCCAAAATAGCATTGACTAATAAAACTACATCTAAAATATTAATAATATTATCTGAATTTAAATCTGCTGATTCTGTATAACCATTAGATAGTATGATATTTACAAGTGATACAATATCTAAAACATTTAACTCATCATCACCATTAACATCTCCTAAATCAGATGTTAATTTATATATGCTGCTATTTGCACAAATAAATAATTCATTATCTTGACTTACTCCAAAAGAAGTAATATTAATTCCAGATGTTATCAAATGTTCATTAGTGTGGGCGCCATCCTCTGAATAAGTAAGCGCCCATATATCTCCTGTGCACCAATCACCATAAATATATTTTCCAGTTAAACTCCATAAACTTGGGCCTCTATAAACATGCCCCCCTGTTATAGAACATACTCCATCAACATATAATTCATATTCCCAAATTGGTGGTTCTAATCCTTCTTCATCACAGCTAGGACTATCATAACAGCTAGTTCCTTCCATAATATTCCAACCATAATTCCCAGCGGTTTCTATAATATTAATTTCTTCATATTCATATTGTCCTACATCAGCACCCCATAAAAATCCTGTTTCTAAATCCCAACTAAATCTCCACATATTACGTAATCCATACGCATAGATTTCATCTCGCGCAGCTAGTGGAGCAATAAACGGATTATCAGAAGGTATCCCATAATTTAATCCGCCAGAGGGATTATCAATATCAATACGAATAAGTGAGCCCAATAGAGTTGATAGATTCTGCCCATTCCCTTGAGGATCTCCCGCTGATCCACCATCTCCAAAAGTAATATATAAGTACCCATCATCTGGTCCAAATGATATTTGCCCACCATTATGATTTGTATATGGCTGGTTAACTTCTAATATAATCTCTGATGAACTATAATTTGCTTCATTTGGGTCTGTATCACTCACCATATATCTTGCTATTACATTTCTTCTAGGTCCATGTTCAGTATAGTTTACATAGAAATATCCATTTTCTTCAAAATCAGGATGAAAAGCTAACCCTAATAATCCTTCTTCTGTATATCCACCATCTTGATCAACAAGGGATGTAATGTCTAAAAACATATCTGCATTATTTACTGATGGACTATTATCAAATACTTTTATTCGCCCTTCCTGTTCGACTACAAACAATCGATTAGTTCCATCATTGGCATGATATATTCCTACTGGATCCTCAAACGATAGATTCGGAAATGCATTTTCGATATTATATTGTGAAAATATATGTGATAAAAGAAATATAAATAATAATCGTTTCATATTAGCTAAGTCCCTAAGATAAGATTAACAAGTAATACCACATCAAGAACATTTACAACATTGTCTCCATTTAAATCAGCAGTACTTGAAAACTCCGTTGAATCTAAAATCATATTTACAAGTAGAACAACATCTAACACATTGATAGTATCATCACCATTGATATCTCCAGACTCTACCACAGAAATAACAGAAAACATCAGTTCTTTAGCAGCATAGCTATGATGTGTTGGCCAAACAGATAAACTAATAGTAGTCGATTCAAGGCTTGAACTTGCTGTTAAGAAAGATAGATTTATACTTTCATCTGGTTCTAAAGTAATTTCTCCTTCTTCATAATTAAACATCTGAGGTCCACCATCAGTTAAATCAGACAATTGATAAAGATAGGGTTGAGTAAAACCACTTTTATTATATATAGTAAACTCTAGAGAATTGCTGGACATCTCAATAATATCACTATTATCTTCATTTATGGTATATCCATCAGCAACCACGCTAAATGCACTTGGATGTATTGAAGGTATTTTATATGATCTGTACCATGCAGCATTTGAATTTTGCGATGTTGCTTTCCATACCATATCTCCATCAGGAGTTATTTCAAGAACACTACATTCTCCATTATTAAGTCCACTGCCAAAAGTGTAAATAAAATAATTTTCATTTTCTAATAATTGAACGCTACCCATCCCCAAACCATGAAGGTTTGGTGGTAGGTCATATTGCCAAACAGTTTCACAGTAGCTATCATCAATGACTTGAATCCTTCGAATACGTGTTATTGGTGTTTCATCATCTGTAATAACATTACTTATATTCCCATTATCAAAAAATAGTAATGTCCCATCATCCATTAATTGGATATGATGTTGAAAACTAAAAAGTAAATCCGTACAGATATTATCATCGCCCGTACCATATTCTGCAGGTAATCCCATATTCCATATTACTTCTCCTGATGGATATGCTATCTTGCTAATTCTTGATAAATGACGATGAGATACATAAATAACACTTTCCTCTTCATCAAAGTGAAAAGCATTGGTATGCATCCAATCAAATACTCCATTAAATATTGCTTCCCACCACATTCCTCCATATTGGTCATAATCATCCATGTTAAAATGTTCAAAGGGTTCCCAACTCCAGACTTCTTCACTCGTTTCCTTGTCAAATTCAACAATCCGTAAGCCCATCCACCAAAATTCATCCGTAACACCATCAGCTTGATATCCAAAACTTTGGGCTAAACCAGTCCAATCACCTAGTGGTATTGGCCCTTGTTGAAATGTAGGAACAAACGCCATGAAATTACCATTTGGTATTTGTTTTACCTCATGAGAATCTATTGGAGTCCCTTGTGGACTTTGCCATAATACTTCATGGTCAAAATTAAATTTAATACCTTCTTCATTTACTCCATATAGTTCTCCATAATCACTGATATGGTTCATATAACCTGTAGAAGTATTCCAAATTTCATTACCAAACTTATCAATGACCCCTACTGCAAAAAATGGAGAAAATTGACTATACATCATTACTCCATCTTGGATAAGATCTTCATTGTATATATCTACATCTAAGTTAGTTAGCTGAGTATCTTCTATAGAAAAAGATGATGTTTCAATCCAAGCACCATCGTTTCCATCACTATACATTGGTCGTACTCTCCAGTAATAGTTATCATTCCAACTAAAATTTTCTGTATCAATATAGGATGTCGTTAATTCTTCAATATTTAAGATTATATTATTAAATGATTGCCCTGTTGAGGCTTGCAAATTATAGCTAATTGCATTGGGCTCTTGGTCCCATTCAAATAAAATATGTATATATCTTAAGTTCTCTTCAGAGCTCGGTTTATTCAAATCTGCATAAGAAAATGACATTATTAATATGTATATAAATAATACTCTCATAACCATCTAATTTATAATAAAAATATCAACTTTTATGAAAAGAATTACAATGTGTTACAGACTGAATTAAATACATGAAAATAATTAACCCCCAGTGTATGGGGGTTAATTGTAGCCCGTAGGAGAATCGAACTCCTGTTGCAGAGATGAAAACCCTGAGTCCTAACCACTAGACGAACGGGCCATAACATGCCTCTAATTTATTAACTAATAGAAAAATCCTACAAATCATTTATTAATTAATTCTCTGTTGCCCTTATTATTATTAAATTGTATCAATGAATATTATAAAATTCCAGACGAAAATTACTAATCATGAAAAAATATTGATAGATGATTGTATAAAAACTTCTAGTTTTTCACTATGTGGTTTCTTGTCTGATAAATTTTTGATTGATATTACTGACGATTCTGATATTGTATCTAGTTTTGAAAGGGATTGGTCAAATATGCCTGGTAATGCTGATTTTTTAGCAAGACCTATAAATGAGAAACAATGCGCTATAATATTATATATATGCAATCTATTAAATATTAATGTAACAATATCAGCGGGAAGAACAAATTTAACAGGTAGTGCAACTCCTAAGGGTGGCTTAGTTCTATCTATAATTAATATAAAAAAACCTAACACTCAAGTTGATATAGAGAATAAAACTGCTAAAACTTCAGTAGGAACTATTTTAGAAGATATGAGGAATGACATTCTGCAATTAAGTAATAAAAAATTGTATTATCCCGTTGATCCTACTAGTAGGAAAGATGCTCTTGTTGGAGGAACAATATCATGTAATGCCTCAGGGTTTATCCCTGGAGATAAAGGAGCTACGCGGCATTGGGTAAATCGTTTAAAAATACTTCTGACCAACGGATATATAACTAATATAACCCGTGGTGACTATATTACGAATGATGCCAAGTTTATTTTAATATGCGATGACAAAAAGATTATTGTTGAGGCCCCTAGTTATCATCGGCCAAAAATCAAAAATGCAAGCGGACCATTTACGGCAGCAGAGGAGGAACTTGATTTTATTGATTTAATTATAGGCAGTGAAGGGGTTTTTGCACTTATTATAGATGTAGAATTTAATCTCGCAGATTCACCAAAAGATTTTCTAGATTTATTTATAACACTACCATCGGAAAATGATGCTATTAAACTGCGCGGTTACCTAAAACAACAGAATATATTATATCAACTAAACGCACTTGAATATTTTGGTTATAACTGTCAAAACTATATGGAACACAAAGAGAAACTTTTTAAAACAGAGTCATCTGTTGGAATCTATCTTCAATACCCTATTTTTAATAACTCTATTGATGAAGTCATTGAAAAATGGGTGCAACTACTAGATGATTCAGATTGTGGAATTAAGGATGATAATGTTTTTCTACTTAATACTGCTGATAATTGGAGAATATTTTTTGAAGCTAGACATTCTATGCCTGTTAAAGCTTTAGAAAAAACTAAAGAACTAGATGCAATAAGTATTATTACTGATACCATTGTCCCTTATAAAAATTTCAATGATTTTATTCAATTCTCCCATAGAATTCTTAGAGAAAATAATATTGAATACTTATTGTTTGGACATTTAGGTGATTGTCATCTTCATTTTCATGTAATTTATAATAAAGAAGAAGCCTTGATTATTAATGATTTGTATAGACAAATTATTCGAAAATCTGCAGAATTAGATGGGGTCTATTCTGCAGAACATGGTACGGGAAAAAGAAAAACAATAGATTTTTATGAATGTTATGGACAGGAAGCAATAAACCAAGTTCAAAAATGCAAACTTGCTTTTGATCCAAAGAATATATTGAATACAGGAAATATAATAACTATAAAGGATATATAATGAAGCCTTCAATTGCTAAAAAAGATATCAAATCATTTAAGAAAACTTTTTCAAAAAATGATAAACTTAGAATCACTAGAAATGCACTTACCATTAGTAATTTAAATGATATTGCGACAAATTGGGATGCTTATAGTAGAATTAATCATGATTTTTCTACCATAATTAAAGGACAGCTTAATAAAGTTACTAATCAGAAATCCAGTGGAAGATGTTGGGGGTTTGCGGGCTTAAATCTCATGCGAATTTCTGTTTGCAGAAAACATAAATTGAAAAATTTTGAGTTTTCTCAAAATTATTTCATGTTCTTTGATAAACTTGAAAAATCAAATTACTTCTTAGAAAATATCCTTTCAACTTTAGATGAATCCTATGAGAGCCGACTAATGGGCTGGCTACTTAGTGAACCTGTAAATGATGGTGGACAATGGGATATGTTTACAAACCTAATTGAAAAATATGGAGCCGTTCCACAGTCTGTAATGCCTGAGAGTTATCAAAGTAGTAATTCTAGATTTATGAATGTATTACTTACTAGAAAACTTAGAGAATATGCAAGCATACTTAGGAAAGATTATAAAACTGGAACTAAAATTGAAACATTACGGAAAAATAAAACTGATATGATGTGTACCATATATTCAATGCTATGTATGTTCCTTGGAACTCCACCTGAAAAATTTGACTGGGCTTTTACTAATAAAAAGAAAAAATTTCAACGATTTGAAAATATTACTCCATTATCATTCGTAGAAAATCATATGGGATTAAAACTAAAAGATAAAGTATGTTTAATTCACTGTCCAATGTCCAATAAAAAAATGAATGAACTCTATACAGTTAATTACTTAGGGAATGTAGTTGATGGTGATATTATTAAATATGCAAATGTTGGAATTAATGAACTTAAAAAAGCAGCTATCAAATCATTATCCAAAAATGAAGCAGTCTGGTTTGGGTGTGATGTTGGAAAATGGCTTAACTATACCAAGGGTGTTATGGATTTAGATATCTTTGATTATGAAAATTTATTTGATATATCCTTTGGCATGAACAAAGCAACACGCCTAGAATATGGTGAGAGTGTAATGACTCATGCAATGTTGTTTACAGGTGTAGATATTATAAAAGATAAACCTAAAAAATGGCGCGTTGAAAATAGCTGGGGCGATAAAGGTGGTGACAAAGGCTATTATCTAATGACTGATAAATGGTTTGATCAATATAATTATGAAGTTGTTGTAGATAAAAAATATTTGCCGAAAGATATACTCGCAATATTTGATAGTGAACCACAGACATTACCACCTTGGGATCCAATGGGGTCCTTAGCAAAATAAAAACATATGATTTTATATATAGTATATCTACTATTATTGCCTGTAGTAATTATATTGGTATTACTATTATCATTAATTAATCAGAAAATACGCAAAAATTTAATTAATGGATTTGTTACCAGAAGTAAGGCTAAGAAATATCTGGATAAACACTCTTCTGGTAAAGATATTATTATTATGCATGCTGCTTCCGCTGGTGAATTTGAGCAATTGAAACCAATCCTTAGAGAAATGGATAGAAATAAATATTTTATTGTTCAAACATTCCAGTCTCCCACTATTTATGAATATGAATATGATAATAATCTGTTTGACGTATCCTGTTATCATCCTTTAGATTTTCCATGGTCAGCATTTTTATTTTTAAATTCATTTAAACCAAAAATATATTTGACTACAAGGCATGATATATGGCCTCATCATTTAGTTGTCGCAAAATTATTAAATATTAAATGTTACCTAATTAATGCAAATTTATACAATGAATCAAAACGTCTATATCCCCTCGCTAAATCGTTTAATAAATTTATATTCAATAAATTTGATAAAATTTTGACTGCTTCAAGTCAACTAAAAGAAACATTGTCAAAAATAATTTCAAATAATAAAATAATAGTTACCGGAGATTCTAGATTTGATCAAATATTTTATCGGACAAAAAACCAACCTAATGATTCCTCGCTGGAAAAACTTAATAATGGATCTCAATATATAATTTTAGGAAGCATAGATACTGCTGATTTACCTATTGTTAAAAATGCTATATATAATTTTAAAAAAAACGCAAAATATATCATTGTTCCTCATGAGGTTAATGCAAATAGCCTTGCAGAAATAGAATCTATGTTAAACGCAATTAATATGACCTATATTTATCTATCTGAGTCTGATAATAAACAAATTCAGGATTATGATTGTATTATAATCAATTCTATTGGCATCCTCCCGGATCTTTATAGATATGCTGATATTGCATATGTTGGATCTGGGTTTTCAACTGGTGTTCATTCTGTAATTGAACCACTAGCTCAAAAGTGTATTGTTTGTTATGGCCCTAAAATAAATATTCTAGATGAAGCAGTAGAAATAACAGAACTTAAAATAGGTCATCAAATAAATAATTCAGAAGAATTATTAAATGTATTTAAATTAACTGCAGATGAAGAAAATCTTTTAAAAATGCAAACCTATGGTTTCCAATATATAAAAAATAAATTGAATGCTAGTACAAAAATAATAAAAATACTAGATAAAGGATAAACAATGAAGAATATAATAAAGGAGGTTGGGTTGCTCCGTCGTGTGAATAAGCTTATTATTATATTACTCATCTCTTGTTTGTTTTCTGAGGAGTTCATCTATACTCTAGGATTTAGATTTATTAATGTTGGGAAAGCTACAATATCGTCCGAAATAAATAGTGATAATGAATTGACTATTAATACTTTGGTTGCGTCTAGCAAATTCCTAGACAAACTATATAAAGTTCGTGATCAAATAAAACTTACTGTTAATCCTGATGACTTTTCTTTGAAGGGAATAGAGAAAAAAGTTCATGAAGGAAACTGGAAAAGAAGTTATTCTGCAGTAATTGATTCTAACTTTAACATTATTACAAAAGATAAAATTATAGAAAATGACAAACTATTGTTTGATCCAATATCGATTATATATAATCTCCGAAATAAAGATTTGACAAAAGGAAAAAAGTACGACTATCATATTCTAGGTATTGATGAAATAACATCTTTAATAACTGAGGTCAAAGGGAAAGAAAAAATAAAAGTCCCTGCTGGAAAATATAACTGTATTAAAGTCGTCCCCTATTCTAATAATGGTGAAGATATATTCAAAGAGAATGGATACATGACTGCTTGGTTTTCAGATGATGAAAAAAGAATCCCTGTCAAGATTGAACTAAAAACTAATATTGGGAATATGATTCTTAAATTAAAGAAAATTATTCCATAAATATTAATTCATGAAACCCTTACTTATTATTACCAACCCTTATAGTGGTAAAAAACAGGGTAAAAAAATCTATAATAATATTTTAAATATCTTTAAACATATTAATCATCATATCATTCAAACTACTCACCAAAATCACCCTTATGAAATCACTAATTCAATTGATATAGATGAATTTTTAGGGATATGTGTCATCGGTGGTGATGGAACTATGCATGAGGTGATAAATGGAATGATGAATCGTGCTGATAATGAGCAATTGCCTATTGGATTAATCCCTGCTGGTACTGGAAATTCATTTATGCATGATATGAATTGTTTAAATCCTCTAGATGCAGCTGAAAAAATAAGTGCATTCAAAACTCGTAAAATTGATTTAATGGAAATTATTACTCATGATAAAAAAATCTACTCCTACAATGTAACTGGCTGGGGTATGCCACCAGACATAAATATACTAGCTGAAAAAATGAGATGGCTCGGTCCTCAACGCTACAATATTGCTTCCCTTATTGAAATTATTCGATTTAAAGAACGACATAGTGATTTAATTATTGATGACAGGGATATATCAGATGATTACTCATTTATATTATGTTGTAATACCATCCATACTGGTAAGGGGATGAAAATTGCTCCCAAAGCTCAAATAGATGATGGACTGATTGATGTAATTACAGTTAAAAAAACTACTCGATTGAAATTATTCAAACTATTTCCAAAAATATTTTCTGGAAAACATATTGATGATCCTGTAGTAAACTATCATCAGGCTAATCAACTGACTATTAAACCAAAAATCAATACAGAGCTTATTGTTGATGGTGAAATCATTGGAACAACACCTTGCTCAATAAATATTCTTCCAAAAGAAATAGATATTTTTAATTAGTATTTTTTACCTCGATTATCTGATCAATAAATTCCCTGAAAGCACCATGTCCCCCAGATTTTTCTGTTAGATAATCAGGAGAAAACAAATGTCGAGCAGGACTGTTTGGAGGCATCGCAGATAAGCCAACTTTCTCTAATAATGATAAATCGTTGATATCGTCACCTATATATGCAACCTCATTCATTGATACATCTAATTCTCTGCAAACTTCAATCATTCTTCTGAGTTTTTCTTTTTCATTAATGTATACATTTTTGATCTGAAGTTTCTCCGCTCGGCGTAAAACAATTTCTGAATTTTCACTAGTAAGGATAATAGTAGGTATCCCTAACTCTCTTAGTAATTGTACTCCCATCCCATCATATGTTGAAAAACACTTCATTTTTTCTCCAGAAGCAGTATAATACATCCCCGAATCAGTCCATACTCCATCAATATCAGTAGCAACTACTTTAATAGATTTTGCTTTTTTGATGAAATTATTATTCATTATATATGAGTCCTTCTATCTATTGAAAATTAATGATTAACATATCCAATTTCTAATGAATATATTTTAGGAAGATGAGCTAATATTTGTCTCCAGCTATTTCCGCCATTATTACTAAGCCAAACAGAACCGCTAGTAGTCCCTAAATATAGACCCGCATTTTTCAAATTATCTACAACCATGCATCTGCTTAAAACTGTAAACCATGCATTCCATATTGGGAACCCAATGTCCTGTCTATACCATGATTTTCCGCTATTTTGGCTACAATATACAGCTGGCTGACCATTAGAACATACCCGAGACCATATATCCGTCCCCTCCATAGGGAATGCCCAGATTTTATTCATGTCATTAGGATCTAAGCATAATGAAAATCCAACATCACCTATATCAAGTGTTTTACCAATATGCTCCCATTTTTTATCTCCTAAATTAATCTTATATATGCCTGCTTGATTTTGTTGAAATAATAAGTTGCAATCTAATGGATGGCTTAATAAACAATAAGAATTTTGTCTATCATTATTAGATAAATTATGATTTAATGAGCTCCAAGTTTCACCATAGTCCTTGCTTTCAAATACTCCCCCATGGGCCATACCAATAATAATATGTTCTTTATTATCTGGATTAATTAAAATTGAATGTAATTTCTGATATTTTAATAACTCTTTAGATTGATTTTTAATTACACTCTGGATAACTGAATTATTATCAAACCCTTTTATGCTATTCCAAGTTGCCCCATCATCGGCACTTCTATATAGCCCTTGAGGAGACGTCCCTGCATACCAAACGCCCGGCTCTGAATCATGTCCAGGAGTAATTCTAAAAATATGAGCTAAATCTATGTCCTTGTTCTGGGGAGGTTGTATTGCTGGTATCCATGTTTTTCCAAAATTTGTTGTTCTAAATATTGTAACACCATGTTCTCTGGTCTTTGCTGCCATTAAAATTGTTTTATTTGTTCGATAATCCAAAATCATATGATGAATGATTGACCCTAATAAATGTGGTCCGTTAATTTCCCACACTAATCTTTCAGGATTTGAATAATATATGAATCCACCTTTACTGGTACTTACCAATAATAGAATTTCTGATTGATCTTTTTTTGTATCTAAAGCCTGCTTTTTTTCTACTACTTGATTCATAATATATTTTTAAGGATTTAAAATAATATTTACAAGAATAATCACATCTAAAATATTAATTTGATTATCATTGTTCATATCTCCCAAATTAGAATTATTAACTCCATCTAAAATTAAATTAGCTAATAATATGACATCTAAAACATTAATTGTATCATCCTGGTTTAGGTCTCCTAAAGTACCTAAACAGTCTTGATCTTGAAAAATTCGTAAAAATAAATCATCAAAATAACTATCATTATCATCTCCAGCATATCGAGTTCCCATTAAAATCATTTGAACTGAATGTGTACCTACAGGAATTAGATAATCATTTGAAAATAATGTCCAAAATGAATTATATGTACCCATAGTTTCAGGTCTATCAATTTCATCTCCATTTTCATCAATAAAAGCAACCGTTAGTTCTGGATGATCACTTCCTCCCCAGTCAGATAGATAGCCCCCATAGTTTACATAGGCTAGCTCATCATTGATGCAATCTTCATATTCAGATATATTAATTTCTTGATATGCTTCTGCATAGGTAGCTGTATTACATAATGCTCCTACTATAAAATAATAATCACCACTATGTGGCTGGATTCCATCACATACATACTCTCCAAGAGATTCCATATATCCCTCCGTAGTAATCCAGTCTTCTACCCCTGATTCAGCCCCTGGATTAAACAGCAGGTTTTCAGAATACTGTGATTCTCCAGTTGTAAATGAAAGAGGATCAGACCATTCACTCCATCCAAGACTGGTATCTCTATATCTAACAGCCCAGCAGTAAGAACTGTTTGCGCTTAATCCTGCTGTAATTGATAATTCTGTAAGCTCCATAGATTCTTGTGTATTTTCATAATAATACCAATTATTCATATTAATGAATTCATTTATAACTGGTTCTGAAAATAAATTGCAGTCTTCATCATAGATAGACCATTCTGCTGCCATTGGCTGATCACCATCTTCATCTGAGAAATCACTTGCGCTTAGTATAAGAAAATCGGGATCTTCTTGTCCTTCTGGGAATAGTCCTGTTGGTTGATCTGGAATAGAATTATTTAAACGAATAATTACTTCGTCACGCAATTCATTATCTCTGAATTGATATTCATTCCCTCGACTGATTCTTTGAAGCGTAAATTTTGGATTATCTCCAGCTTGAACATCTACCAGAACAAAACCCCATTCATCTTGGGTAACCGTGAATTCATCATAATCTACCTGAGGCCATTCTCCCCAGTAATCAATTGCACCTCCAGCAGTGGCAACATTCACCCATAGATGATCATGATCTTTAGATTGTCCCCTAGAATAACCATGTGTGTGCCCAAAGAAATGAATACTTGGTTTCCCACATTGATCTGTAAAATTTTCCATACGTTCAATTACATCTCCCGTATAGTTGCTCTCACCAGGAGTCCATAACTCTGATTTATAAGGGTGATGGAGATGTGCAAAAACAAAATCAATGTAATCGTTAGAACATGCATCTGATAGAACTTCTTCAAGCCAATCAAGCTGAACCTGAACCTGATACCCCCCATTAGAATCAAGACCAATCACTCGTAAATTAGAATAATCAGTATAATACCAATGTTCTTCATACCCTGGAGTTCCATTATCTGGAAGATGAAAGTAGTTTGTAAAATAATCAGTATTTTGCTCATGATTTCCAAATACTGGATATAATGGGACATGAGAAAATAAATCTTCTGATGGACCAAAAAAATGATCCTGCCACTGATAGTAAGATGTTCCAGTAACAACAAGATCTCCGGTAACCAGTACCATGGCAAGTTCTGCTTCTAAATTATCGCTATACTCTTCAGAAATGTAATCAATCACTCCATCATGAATTACCTCATTGAATTTATTTGGGTTTGAACTATCTCTTTGCATGTCACTCATCGCTACTATACGAAAATCTGCTTCTGATGAAGGGTCCGGTGGGGTAATAAAACTATATAAATCTGAGTAACTTTCATAATTCCCAACCACAACCCTATAGTAGTATTGCGTATTCGGTTCTAAATCTGTAAGTTCCACCGTATGGATACGTGAACTTCCATAATTACTAAATGATGAGCCTGTAGTAGACTCTGATAAAAAAACATATAATCCCCATTCAACAACACTCTGTGAATTTGAATCAGTTTCCCATAATACATGCATTGAATTTGGGGTGGCATTTTGGAGATAAGGCTCTACAACTAGTTCTACTGAAAACAGCAAGCTAGTTATTAAAAATAAACTGATATAAATTTTTGACATATAAATTTTTATTTAATTAGATATAGCCTGTTAGCTTAAGATTAACGCAATAATATCAACGATATCCAAAACATTTAAATTACCATCTCCATTAAAATCTCCGGCAAGATATTCGGAGTCTGAAGGAATATCTGTTTGAAGAATAAAAGAAACCAGTGCAACTATATCTATTACATTTATTAGTTCATCGCCATTAACATCCCCCGGAATAAAAGAATCTGCTGCTCCTAGTGTGCCATCAACTCTTAGAGAGTGTGCATAAACATTGCCATTTTCAGTCCAAGCAATAAAAAGACATTCTTGTCCCTTACCAGTAGACATGTCTGATTTTGCATTTCCAGAGGTTGTCAAAGTTACCGGCTCTGACCAAGCATGCTCACCATCTGAATTAAGATAAGAAGCATAAATATCACCAGACATGTTTACACTTTGTTGAATATAAGCCGTAATTATATCATCTCCAAATCCTGCAACGGAGAGATCTAAATAATCATAATTACTGTTCAAAGGAACTACTGCCATGCCAGAAGAACTCCAAAGACGATCACCATTTTCATCTAAGCGCTGCGCATATACACCACCCTGAGATTGACTACTATTTGATTGATTCCATACCGCCATCAATTCCTGAGAATCTTCAGAAACAGCTAAACGAGGTGACATCCGAAAACTACTGGAATTACTAGAAAATTCAACTCCATTAGTCCAAGATAACTCTCCATCAGTATTGATATGTTGAGTAAAAGAAGATTGTACATTCCCTGACATTTTTGTCCATGAAGAAAAACTGCCACCATTATCATCTCTAATTAATCCTTGTGACCAGTTTCCCATAGGGAATACAACTGGTCCACCTGCCAACGCTGGGTTGTTCCACTGAGCATTTCCATCAAGATCATACTTCTGCAAATATAATTTACTATCAGCAGCCCAGAATGGTCCTGATTGTCCAATCCATTGAACCAGTACATTACCATTTGAATCAACAATTGGTTGAGGGGACATCAGAGATTCATTATTATCTTGAATAAGAATGCCACCGCCCCACATCAATTCACCACCAGCAGAAATCCTTTGAATTTCAACAGTAGTTGAATTAGGAGACCATGCAACCACAGCACTATTATCTGGTAAGATTGCTAATCGAGGAGAATAATTCGTCTGATTGGAATTCGAAACTGATATTCCATCATCTCCCCATAGCATAGAACCGCTTGATGAAATCTTATAAGCATATACATTCCATGGTCCTGACCTCTCATCTAAAACGGTAATAATTGCATTATCATCACTATCTACATCAAGATTCATATGAAAAACAGCAATCCATGATGCATTCGAGTTATCACTCACTAACATGCCGCCATCATCGAATTGTGCTACTCCCATTGCGTCAAATCGTTGCAGATACACATGATAATCACCCATGTCAGTAAGCCATGCAACATATACACCTCCATCAGAGGTAGCCTTAACTTGTGCCTGAACACCACTGCCTAATAACTGTGGAGATGCAGGGTCAGAAGACCACTGCGCTTGAGCAAATGAGAATATCATACATGTAGTAATAAAATATTTTGTTGTTTGAATTAATTTTTTCATAATTCTCCTCCTCCCAAAGGTCAGGGCATAATTTAATCAATTTATCGTAATTACCAAATGAAGTATATCATATTATATATTTTGATTAAAACTCGAAGAGATTATATGTTTGCAAACTTATCAGTATACTTAACTAAACAAGCTGCAATCCCGGGTTCAGTCATTGAATGCCCAGCATCTTGTATGACATGAAACTCCGCATCCGGTAAACATTTATGTAGCTCCCATGCGGATATCATTGGACATACAACATCATATCTGCCTTGAATAATGACTGTCGGGATGTGGCTGATTTTATGTGTATTATCTAAAAGCCAATTATCTGATTCAAAAAATCCTTTATTGATAAAATAATGACATTCAATTCGTGCGAACGCCTGTGCAATCATGGGATCTCCAAAATGATGTAATGATTTATTACTGGTATATAACTTGCTGGTACTAGCTTCCCATATAGACCATGCTTTTGCTGCTTCAATTCTTACGTTTTCATCATCAGACGTTAACCTTTTGTAATATGCCTGAACTAAATTATTACGTTCATCCTCCGGAATAGGCTCAAGATATTTTTCCCATGCATCTGGGTAGATGTATGATGGCCCTTCTTGATAGAACCAATTGATTTCTTTTTTCTAAGTAGGAAAATTCCTCTTAAAATTAGACCCTTACATCGATCTGGATGGGTAATTGAATATGTAAGCGATAGGGTAGAGCCCCAACTTCCTCCAAATACTACCCATTTATCAATCGAAAGTTTTACTCTAATTTTTTCAATATCTGATACTAAATCCCATGTAGTATTTTCTTTTAATTCTGCATGTGGAGTACTTTTCCCACACCCTCTTTGATCAAAAATAATTATTCGCCATTTTTTAGGGTCAAAATATCTCGCATAAATAGGTTCAATACCACCACCTGGGCCACCATGCAAGAAAATAACAGGCTTCCCATCTGGGTTCCCATACTGTTCTATATTTATTTCATGTATATCAGAAACAGATAGAAAAAATTGATTGTATGGATCTATTAGTGGATATAATGTTTCTTCAAGCATATTTTAAATTACCGATCAAAAATGTCTTGTAGACTCTGATAGTTTAATTTTCCAAATTTAATATTTCTTACTGCTCTTACTGCTGCCTGGGCCCCTTCAATAGTTGTAATTGCCGTTATTTTATATTTAATTGCAGCTCTTCCTATTTCATATTCATCATATCGGGATTGTTTGCCAAGTGGAGTGTTGATTACTAGTTGGACTTCATTGTTTTTAATAGCATCTACAACATTCGGCCTTCCTTCGCCAACTTTATAAATATCTTTGGTATCTACACCATTCTCCTTTAATACTGCTGCTGTTCCACTAGTTGCATATATATTAAACCCAAATTCTTGAAAGTCTCTTGCAATTGGAATTATTTTCATTTTATCTGATTCATTAACTGACATAAATACATTCCCCTTGATTGGGAGCGTAGTACCCGCACCCATTGCTGCTTTTGCATATGCAGAACCTAAATTAGAATCAAGGCCTATGACTTCTCCAGTGGACTTCATCTCTGGAGATAAAAATAATGATTGATTTGGAAATTTATTAAATGGAAATACTGGCTTTTTAATTGCAATCAGCCCTTTACTAAGATTATTCTTTAATTTTAAGCTGGCAATTTTCTTTCCTGTGCCTATCTGGGCTGCTAATTTGGCCAATGGTATATTAATAACCTTACTAATAAATGGGATGGTTCTACTGGCTCTTGGATTCACTTCAATAACATATACTACTTCATCTTTAACTGCAAATTGGATATTAATCAAACCAACTGTATTTAATTTAATAGCCATTTTTTTTGTATAATCTTCAATGGTTTTTTTGCAAGATGGACTGAGCTCATACGGTGGAAATACACATGAAGAATCTCCTGAATGTATCCCTGCTTCTTCAATATGTTGCATAATTCCTGATATAAATACATCTTTACCATCACAAAGAGCATCTACATCAAATTCAAATGCATTTTCTAAAAATGCATCAATAAGTATAGGGTGATCTCCAGATACTAATGCGGCTTTTCCAACAAAAGTTTTAAGCGCATCATCATCATATACAATTTCCATTCCTCTGCCACCAAGTACATATGATGGTCTAACTAATACTGGGTATTTAATTTTATTAGCAATTTTTTGAGCATCTTCAACAGAAAAAGCGGTTCCCCAATTGGGAGCAGGAATATTTAATCTTTTTAAAATTTTACCGAATTTTTTTCTATTCTCTGCCAAATCAATTGATTTAGGACTTGTTCCTATAATTTTAACCTTTTGTTGTTGTAATCTGGATGCTATATTCAGTGGTGTTTGCCCTCCAAATTGTACTAAAACACCATATGGTTTTTCAAAGTCTATCACATTCATTACATCTTCAAAAGTTAATGGTTCAAAATATAATCTATCTGCAATATCAAAATCTGTTGATACTGTTTCAGGGTTGCAGTTAATCATAATGGTTTTATATCCCAATTCTTTTAATCCAAAAACAGCCTGCACACAACAATAATCAAATTCAATGCCTTGGCCTATTCTATTGGGTCCACCTCCTAAAATAATAATTTTCTTATCTTTTAGTGGTTCAATTTCATTTTCTTCTTCATATGTAGAATAACAATATGGGGTTAATGCTTCAAATTCTGCAGCGCATGTATCTACAACTTTGTATGTTGGTAAAACCCCATTCTCTTTTCTAAAATTTCTTACATCTAATTCACTTTTATTAAATTTTCTAGCAATCTGATTATCTGAAAATCCTTCTTTTTTTAATTGTAGAATATTTTTTTTATTAAAAGCTACTGATTGATTTTTAAAATCTACAAGGGCTTTAATTTCATCTAAAAACCAAGGGTCAATACTAGTTTGTTTATGAATGGCACCAACTTCATGGCCTTCTTCCATTGCTTGTTTAACCTTTAACAATCTAAATGATGTTGGATATCCTAATTTCCCTAGATCTAATTTTCTGTATTGAGTTTCTTTAGGATCCATTCCATCTAATCCAACCTCTAATGAGCGATATGCTTTTTGAATACTTTCTCTAAAAGTTCTTCCAATAGCCATTGCTTCACCAACAGACTGCATTTGTACTCCTAATATTCCAGAGGATGTAGGGAATTTTTCAAAATCAAATCGTGGAATTTTAGTGACTACATAATCAATGCTTGGCTCAAATGCAGCCTTTGTTTTTCCAGTAATATCATTTGGTAATTCATCCAATGTATATCCAACTGCTAATTTAGCTGCAACTTTTGCAATTGGAAATCCTGTTGCTTTTGATGCTAATGCTGATGACCGACTTACCCGAGGGTTCATTTCAATAATTATCATTCTTCCATCTATGGGGTTAACTGCGAATTGAACATTTGATCCCCCCGTATCTACTCCAATTGCCCGCAAACATTCTATAGACCAATTCCTCATCATCTGATATTCTTTATCAGATAATGTCTGAGATGGAGCAACTGTTATTGAATCCCCTGTATGTACTCCCATTGGATCTATATTCTCAATTGAGCAAACAATAATTGCATTATCATTCCCATCTCTTACAACTTCCATTTCAAATTCTTTCCACCCCAATAATGATTCTTCAATTAAAACTTCACCTATAGGGCTTGCTGATAATCCGTTTTCAACCATTTCTTGAAATTCTTCAATATTATATGCTACAGAACCACCAGTGCCACCCATAGTGAATGAGGGCCTGATAATCATTGGAAATGGAATTTTATCAATCATTCCTTTAGCGTCTTCTGTTGATTTCACAAATCCGCCTTTAGCAGTTTCAATACCTATACTATCCATTAATAATTTAAATTTTTCTCTATCTTCTGCCTGTTCAATTGCATCTATATTTGCTCCAATCAGCTCTACATTATACTTATTGAGGATTCCTTTCTTTTCAAGTTGAACTGCTGCATCAAGCGCAGTTTGTCCTCCAACCGTTGGCAGTAGAGCATCTGGCTTTTCTTTTTTAATAATTGCTTCAATGGAATCGATTGTAATGGGTTCTATATATGTTGCATCAGCTAAATTTTTATCGGTCATAATAGTCGCTGGGTTTGAATTTATTAATATAATTCTATATCCTTCTTCTCTTAGTGCTTTACATGCTTGTGTTCCAGAATAATCAAATTCACATGCCTGACCGATAATAATAGGGCCTGCTCCAATAATCATAATTGATTTTATATCATTACGTTTAGCCATCTTAAAATTTTTCCATTAACTTGATGAAATGATTAAACAAATAACGACTATCATGTGGGCCAGGACTTGATTCTGGATGATACTGTACTGAAAATGCTGAGTATTTTTTACAATCTAATCCCTCGACCGTTTCATCATTTAAACTTATATGAGTAATTTTTACATGCTTTGGTAATGAATCAGATTTAACTGCAAATCCATGATTTTGGCTAGTAATTTCAATCTTTCCATTTAGCAAATTCTTCACTGGGTGGTTACAACCTCTATGCCCAAATTTTAATTTATATGTTTCTGCACCTAGTGCTAATGCTAATATTTGGTGCCCTAAACAAATACCAAAAATTGGTTTAACTCCTAATAGTTCTTTTACAACTTCAATACCATAATTAACAGCTGATGGATCTCCAGGACCATTAGAAAGGAACACTCCATCCGGATTTAAATTAAGTATTTTTTCTGTCGTTGTATGGGCGGGAACTATGGTCACACTACAATCATTACTTTCTAATAGTCGTATTATATTTGTTTTAATTCCATAGTCAATTGCAACAACGTTAAATCTTGATTTTTTACCATTTAAATTATATGGTTTTTTACATGTCACTACCTTAGCAAGGTCAAGACCTGACATATTAGGGGCTTTTGCTAATTTACTTAATAATGATTTTTCATTTATATCTTTATTGCTAATAATTGCATTCATGGCACCTTCATTTCTAATGATACGTGTTAACATTCTCGTATCAATGCCCTGAATACCTACAATTTTATTTTTTTCTAAATATTCCCCTATAGATTTAGTAGATCTATAATTTGATGGAGAAATTGCCTCTTGTCTAATAATAAAACCAGAGACCTGAATATTTTTACTTTCTATATCTGATTCATTAACTCCGTAATTACCAATATGAGGCTGGGTCATTGTTACTAATTGGCCACAATATGAAGGATCTGTTAAAATTTCTTGATAACCAGTCATTCCAGTATTAAAGCATATTTCTCCGATGGTCTCACCTGAAAAACCAAAACTATTTCCTGTAAATACTTTTTCATTCTCTAGAATTAGTTTTGTTAATTTCTTCTCTTGATTCATAAAATTATTTGACAAAAAAATAGCTCCTCGAGGGAGCTATTAATATTCTTTGCTGAATTCATATATAATTGCATATCTTAAATTAAGTTAGGTAACATATTTTAACAAGTAGGAATATACATATATTATTAACTTTCAACTATGAAATGGTTTAAAATCAAATATCTACGTTTATTTATGTTTATTTTATTTCTATTAATAATTGGGAATCTATCTTCACAAGTTTTTTTCCTAGTTACCAATAGTAATTTGAGGGATATTATTCCTGAGGGACAATCATATATAAGCTTTGAGGATAATGAATTAGATGAAGCTCACTTTGAATTGACTGGCGATTCCGATTGGGAACTTGATTCCGATGAAGTGTATTCAGGAATTTATAGCATCCGTTCAGGAGATATAGAGGATGATCAGTCAAGTACCGTTAATATTACTATTGATGTATATGAATCCGGTCCATTAGAGTTTTATTATAAAGTCGATGCAGAAGATTGCTCTTCTTCTGCTCCAGATGATTGTTTTTATGATGGTTTGGAATTTTTTGTAGATGGTGAACTATTAGCTGAATTTGAAGATTCTAGTGGGGACTGGAAATATATTTACTATCCTTTAGATGAAGGGGTTCATACTATAAGTTGGTCTTATGTAAAAGATGGTAGTGTAACTGATGATGATGATTGTGCTTGGTTAGATGATATTACTTTTCCTCCATCAGATTTAACTGAAGAGTATGAAATTATTGTTGACCCTCAAGATATGTCTAGCGGATTATTTAGTGCATTTGTTCACCCAATAAACAGTGATTACTCCCGAATGAAAGCTAAAGGGGGAACATTTGCAGATTTTGATTTAGATGGAGATCTAGATTTGTATTATGGATATACTCAATCCCATTATTTTGAAAATAGGGGCGATCATTTTTATGAATTAACTGATGAAGTAGATATTAATGAATCTGGGATGAAAGGAATTGTAGTGGGGGATGTTGATAATAATGGATACCCCGATATATTAAAATGGAGATATTATGAAACAAGTAATCATCGACTTTTATTAAACTTTGGAAATCATCATTTTGATACTGTTGAATATTTAGATGAAGATTTAATGGACGATTTACATAGTCAGGGTTTAATGGATGTTGATTTAGATGGAGATTTAGATATTATTGCAATAGAAAAAGCAGGAGATCGTCAATTCTATTGTTATATAAATCAAGGATTAGATGATGAGGGAACCCCCATTTTTGAATTAGCTTATGAATTTAGTCGTGATGATGATGATAGCTCATCTAGAACTCTTGCTATTGCTGATTATGATGGTGATGGTGATCAAGATGTATTCATTCCTAGAAAAGGATGTAACTCTGATATGGATGATCCAGATGATTGTGATAATGACCCCAGCGGTAATTGGCTATTTGAAAATCAGCATCTTACACTAGAATCAGGAACTGTTACTTATCAGGAAAATCTTGGCGAAAATATGTTTATCCAAAAATCTTCAGAACTAGCTTTAGATGATAGTGCCATTGAAATCGAGGGAAGTACTGGCTATGGTGCTGCATGGGGAGATTATGATAATGATTCAGATTTTGATTTATATTTATCTAATTGGGGTAAAAATAGATTATACAGAAATGATGATGGCCAATTTATAAATGTTGCTGATATATATAATATAGAATCAGATTCTCTAAGTAATGGTGCTGGATGGGGTGATTTTAATAATGATGGCTTAATTGATTTATGGGCAGCAAATTTTAAGCGCGAGGATGATATATATTTAAATAATGGAGATAATCTTTGGGATAATTCATTTAATCCTTTATTTATGTCTGCAACTCAAGATGTAGTTGCTGCAGATTATAATAATGATGGACTATTGGATATGTTTACACCTGGATTACTAATGGCCCATGGACATGGTCCTGATTCACAAGGTTATAAATATACAAGCTTGTTATTTGAAAATATTTCACAAGATTCCTTGGTGAACAATAACACCTGGCTAAAAATTGATTTAGAAGGTGCTCAATATGGAATATCTAACTTAGGTTGGAGTGAAAATTCAAATAAATCTGCTATAGGAGCAAAAGTAATTATTGAAACAGATATGGGAACATATTTTAGAGAAGTTATCGCTGGTAAAGGGCATGGAAGCATGGACCCGTTGCAATTACATTTTGGACTTGGGGAGAGTAGTTTTATAGAAAATATTATAATAAAATGGCCAAGTATGGATACTTTAACTAATCAACCAAAAATAGATTATTTATCTGGCTTTATTGATTTAAATCAAAGTTATAAAATAGTGGAAAATATTGGCTTTGTTGGTATGAAAGGTGATGTAAATATTGATGAAAGTGTAAATATCGTTGATGTTGTTCAGATAATTCATGAAATTTTATCTAATTATTATGATTTTGATGAAAAACAATTCTGGGCTGGAGATTTAGATTATTCAACTGAACTTGATGTTCTGGATTTAACTAAATTAGTAGAATTCATTCTAATCCACTAATGATACAAAGATTTAGAATTGCCTCTTTAATCCTTATCCATATATTAATATTACTTCATATATTCTATTGGGGTGATAGTAAAATTGGAAGTGTCGATTTTCAAGAATTTTTTCACTCATTCCTCAAACTTGGAAAAATTAATGCTGGAGTATTATTAGTGATTATTTCATTTGTTTTTACATTGATTTTTGGCCGTTTTTTTTGTGGATGGGCATGTCACTTTGGAGCAATTCAAGAATTAGCTTGGTTAGCTTTAAAAAAAATGAATATCCAACCCAAAACCATAGACTCAAAACTAGTTACTTTTTTACCTTTATTTATATTATTACACCTATATATTATTAATAATTTATTTTTTGCAATTAATCTCCCCTGGGAAATGTCCGTAAAAATAAATGAACCTAACATATGGGAATTCCTGCCTGGTTATATAATTGGTACATTAACTTTTATAGTAGATGGATTTTTAATAATATATTTTCTTGGAAGAAAAGGATTTTGCCGTTTTATTTGTCCCTGGGGCGCTTTTTTAAAAATACCTAATTCTTTAGCATTATTTAAAGTTCGTAAAACAGGTACTTGTACCAATTGTCATAATTGCACTGCATCATGCCCAGTAGGTATTGATGTGAATTATGAAATTAATAATTTTAAGAAAGTAACTAATACAAACTGTACTTCTTGTATGATGTGTATTTCAGGCTGTCCTAGTAGCGCTCTTTCTTATTCTTATGCAAATCCTTTAAAAGAAAAAGTATCTTTAACAGATTACTTGCCTACTAAGGATAAAATAAGTGAAATAAATAATAAGCACGATTATTTTAAGTCTATTAGACATTTAGATTGGATATATTTACTGTTAATATTTGTTTTTGCAAATTCAATTACCAATCTATATGGTATTGGTGATTTTTTAGCATATGGAATTGCAATAATTTGTTCATTTATTATTATAAATAATAAAATTAACCTAAAAATATTAAAATATACTTTAAACGGTCTAATCTTAATATTCTTTATTTGGCATGCATTAATCAAAACTAATATATATTTTGGGTCTCATAACTATCAAGGGGCTCCTACAATATTAGAAAAGACAACTCGTATATATGCTGAAAAAATGAATTTATATAGGTAGTTTTAAAACTATTAAAACTTAGAATATATAATCACTATATTATTTTATGAAAAAAATTATAATTCAATTAATTTGTCCTGACCAAAAAGGTATTATTGCTCAATTAACATCTATTCTATATCAATCTGATAATAATATATTATCTATAGAACAACATGTTGACCAAGAAAATTCAAAATTTTATATTAGAATTTTTGCAGAAAATAATGATACTCAATTTCCTGAAAATGAACTTGCTGAATTAAGTGATGAACTTGAGGGAAAACTTTACTTATTTGATCCGGATAAAAAAATAAATGTTGCAATACTAGGAACTACCGAAGAAGAGCCAATCTATGATTTATTAATAAAAAATAAATCAGATGAATTGAATTGTAATTTTCCCATCATTATTAGTAATCATAATGAATTATCTTCTATTGCAAAACAATTTGATATAAGTTTCATCCATATTAATGATAACAAAAATCTTCTCCAAACATTAAAACAACAAAAAATTGAACTGATTATCTTAGCAAGATATATGCAAATTATACCTAAAGAAATTGTAAAATTATATAATAATAATATTATCAATATACATCACGGATTTTTACCTGCATTTAAAGGGGCTCGTCCATATCATCAAGCCTATAATAAAGGCGTTAAGATTATTGGAGCTACCGCACACTATGTCACAAATGAATTAGACGACGGACCTATCATAGCACAAAATGTCATTCATATTAATCATAAAAATTCTATAAAAAATATTATCCAATTAGGGAGAGAAATAGAAAGAAATGTTTTATATAAAGCAGTTAAATCTCATTTAGAATATAAAATTATTGTGCATAACAATAAGACTATTATATTTGATTAATTTTTTAATTATCTTCTTTTAGGAATGCTTTGCCGTCCCATTTAAAACCTTGATATTCAAAACCCTCAAAATCATCAATATTTGTAATTTGATTTTCTGCTATATAACGGATAAATTGACCTTTTACAGCTTTCCCAAAATGTCCTGCAGCTGATTTTTTACCCTTTTTAATAACTTGAAAATCAATCATTATTACATTTTTACCTTTATTATAAGCTTTTCTATGAACTTGAGGTAATAAATCTATCACTAAATCTTCTTTATTTAATTCTTCTGTCAATATTGGGCTCCAGTGATATTGTAATGATAAGACATTCATCTTTAGTTTATATTCTGGAATAAGTGTTTTTGGAGAAAGCATCCCAAATAATCCGCTGAATATATATATATTGTCTTGAAGAAAATTCTGGGATTTTTTATCTAATGTTTGCCAGCTCAAATGTTCATATACAACGCCTGTGTATCTCTCAATAGCATAGGCACATTTACTATTAAAAATATCTTGATTCTGTCTATGCAGAGCAAGTGCTTTTTCTTGCGATGTACCATATACAGAACTTAAATCTTCATCATCAATTAAACTTAATAATCTTACTACCTGGTTTACATGATGGACAAATTTGAAATCTGTATCAGAAAAAAAAATGTCCTTTGAAACAACTTTACTTTTACCTTCACTCGGGGGGATTAAATATTTCATAAATTCCTCTTTAAATAAAAAATACGGTCGGAAATTTACAAAGAAAATTTATCTAAAAGGAATTTATTCTTACATTTAAAGAATCATAGAGTGTTTTATCCAACATGAATAATATATCTAATTTTTTTTGAGCTTCGCGCTTTTTTCCTAGTTCTAAGTAGCTGATTCCTAAATTATAATGAGATAAACTATGATCTGAATTTATTCTAATTGCTTTCTTATATGATTTTGCAGCTGATTCGTAATTACTTAATTCTTGAGAAACAAGACCTAAGTAGAATAAAGTCCTATAATCTCCTGAGTTTAGTTTATGAGATTTCTCAAATGCTAATTTAGCATTATGATAATCTTCTATTTTTAGATATGACTCTCCCAAAAAATAAAATGCCATTGGATCCTCACCATAAAAATATAAATACTTATTAAAATGGCTAATGGCTAATATATGTAGATTCATCTCTTTATAAATTACTGCTAGTTGATAATTAATTTCAGGGTTATCTGGATATAAATCTAGAATATGTTGAAATGTTATGGCTGACTGTAAAAATAATTCCGATTCGCCATATGCCAATGCTAACGCGTAAAGTAAATCAATGGAATCATTACTATACTCTGTAGCATATAAAAATAAATTGATTGCTTGATTATAATTGTTTTCTTGTAATGCAATCTCACCTAATTTAATATATGAGTTGATGTTTAAGCTGTCTAGTTCATTAATTTTATAATACACTCTTTTTGAGTTTTCATAATCTTTAAGATTGGAGTATGCATCTGCTATATAATTATAATAGTCTATATTGTCTCCATTAATATTTATCAATTTATAATAAGTATCTACAACTTCTTGGTATCTTTTTTCTTTTATGAAGATATCTCCAAGTGTATTTAAAATATTAGTACTATCTGGATTATGTATAATATATTTTCTCAAATATTCCATAGCATCTCTATATTCTTCTTGATTATAAAAAATCAATCCTAGTTTTTTATATGCATCTAAATTTTCTGGAGAGTATTTAATGGAATTATTATATGAACTGATTGCCTTATCTTCATTTAGAATATTTTCATAAATAGTACCCAATAGATAATGAGCATCCCCATTATCTGGATTATTTAATATTACTCTATTTAATGATTCCTTCGCTTTATTTTCATCATTAATCATTAAATATGAGTAGCCCAGATAGTAATAAGTATCTTTATAATCTGGATATAATAATAATACTTGAGTTAATTCCTCTATTGCAGCATTATATTTATCAGAATGAATATATGATATCCCTAAATGATATCGTGATTCTAAATTATAAGGATCATTAACTAATACTATTTTGAATGCTTCTATTGCATTCTCAAATGAATTCAATGCAAACAGGGATTTAGCTGTCATTACTCGTGCAAACAAGCTGTTTTTATTATTAATTAAAATCTGTTGAAAAATAAATAAAGATTCAATATAATTATGTTTTTCAAAATGATCAATAGCTTTTAAATACAGTGCTTTTTCATTATTATCTGAGTACTTTATATATTTATCCATATATTCCATATATTGGTTATGATTACCAATCTGTTTATGTAGTAATGATAAATAAAAATAACTTCCATAGAAGGATGAATCAATTTCAGCTATAAATTCAAAGGCATTAATCATTTCTTGATTATAGGTTGTATCTTCTAAAATTAAATCATAGTAATATTTAAAATCTAGATTCGAATTCTTTAAATCTAAACTTTTAGAAAAATTTTCTGCTGATTGGGAATAGAGCCCTCTATATCTATAGGATTGGGCTAAATCAATAAATTGAAATGCGGTATCTTCTTTTGTTTGATTTAAATTATCAATCTCTACAAAAATATCTTTAATAGAATATAAATCATTTATATTTTCTAATGATTTTATTAATTTCTCAGACTTATCTAATAAATCATATTGATTCTGATTTTCATATATTATAGATATATCTTTAAGAGAAGATAGTAGCTTTTCCTTTGGCTGGAGCATATTCTTTTCATATATGTTAATAGATTTTTTTACATACGATAGGGCTGCCGACTGATTATCCAATTTAATATATAAATCTGCAATCTGATCATATGTATGTGCTAATTGAATGCTATTATCCGAATAGATATTTTTTTCAAATTCTAATATTTTTAAATACAAATCTAATGCTAACTCAAAGTTTTCACCTTCTATTAGACTAATTGATTTATTTTTTAAATTTTCTATTATTTTTTCATTATTTACATCGCTAAATGAAAATAAAAAACTAACTAATAGATAAAAATATAATATATATAATATTTTACGCTTCATAATACATATCTATGCTTGGAAGCATATTATGTTCCTTTATAATTTAAGGCAATAGAAATAATCAATATTATTAATCTAGGGCTTAATTATCAAAATTTATTTGGAAAAATTATAATCAGTAATAATAAAAAAAATAAACTAATAGAAATTATTATAAAATTACTCATTAAAAATAAGGAAATTCATAATGAAAAAATCACCTATTGAAGGATATGGAGATAACCTTACTGTTTTTGGAACACGAATAGGAGATTTATCTCCTGATGAACATGAAAACATAGAAAAAACTAGAGGAGGTTTTAACTATAAGCCTTTAGAAAATGTTGTAGTATCTCATGTTCAGGATTCTTCTACATTGATTTGTAGAAAACCTAGTAATAATGATGTTGAAAAATATGTTGAAGAAGAATTGCTTGATGGATTATGTTGCTATTCTGCAGTCAATCAAGGACAATTAAATAAAATAATTGTTGATTCTGTAGTTGCTCATCTGACAGTAGAAAAATTGCCAACTGTTCCTCGATCAATTAGGCATAAGTACATGAGTGCTTTTCTATTAGCAATTACCAATTTTACTAATATGGATCGTGTAATTCCTAAAGTTGCAGGAGTAGAAGCACCTGACCTTATGTTTAAAATTGCAAGACGCTGGGGTTATACAATTAAAAAAATAAAACAGGATCAAGCAATAATAATTGGTGCCACTGGCAATTTCCATGGTAGATCTATGACTGCTATATCTCTTTCTGATGATCCTGATTCAAGAGAAAATTTTGGTCCATTTTTACCTGGAGTTGAATTAGTACCATTTAATGATTTAAATGCTTTAGAAGAAATTTTTATTAAAAAAGGAGACCAAATTGCTGCTTTTATGGCTGAACCAATCCAAGGAGAGGCTGGAGTTATAGTCCCTGATAATGATTATTGGCCAAAGGTAAGGGAACTATGTAACCAATATAATATTTTATTAGCTATGGATGAAGTGCAAACTGGGTATGGAAGAACTGGAGTAAATTTTGCTCATCAATTATATGATATTCAACCTGATCTTATGGGATGTGGAAAGGCAGCTGGTGGTGGAATACTGCCTGTGTCCTTTGTTGCAGGGAAGGATGAGATCATAAAAACTTTAACTCCAGGATCAGAAGGTTCAACCTTTGGAGGTTATCCACTGGCATCTGTAGTAGCTGTATATGCAGTTAAATCAATCCTTGATCAGAATTTAGCTGAAAATGCTCGAATTCGTGGCGCTCAATTAATGCAACACTATTTAGATTTAAAAGATGAATTCCCTGATAAAATCAAAGAGGTTAGAGGAAAAGGATTATTAACAGCATTTGAAATGCATAATCATGAAAATCTAGATGGGCATATAGTCTCTATTGAATTATTAAAGCGTGGGGTATATGCTAAAGAAACACATCATAGTACTGTAAGAATTGCACCTGCTCTAACTATAGAAGCATGGCAAATTGATAATCTTGCAGAAGCAATTAGAGATGTGATATCTTCATTGTAAAAATTTATCTTGTTTTTTTAAATCCAAAACATACAAATTGTAGTCTAATTAATAATTATAATCAATGAACTACTTAATAAAAAATATTATATTTATCTTATTTTGCTTGTTGGCCTTAAATGCATGTAAAAGTAATGCCCAACTAATGATGGACGAAGGTATACAATTTTATGAGTATGAGCAATTTGATAATGCTATAAGAGAATTTAAACGAGTTGTACATTTATTCTCAAAAGATATATCTGCATTGAGTCAAGATGATATAGAATTATTGTCTCAGGCACACCATAATTTGGCAATTACATACGCAAAAAAAGGCTGGGATAAGGAAGCTCAAATTGAAGCACAAAAATCTTGGGATTTAGACCCTACTCCAAAACACCGTGAAGTTCTTGAATCAATTAATAATCGATTTCTAGAAAAATAATTATTAAATAAAAGGAAGAGTATAATGCCAAATGCAGAAGAATTACTTGTTAAATTACAAGAAATAGATGATTCGCATAAAGATGATAAAAAAAGTTTTATTGATCCATTAAACTCAGAAAGAGATAAAAGAATATTTTATGAGAAATCTCAATATGTTAACCAATTTATTCTACCAAAAGATATGGAAGATAAAGAAGAACTGTTAGAGTTATGCCAGATAAATTATCAACAATTAGAAAATGCAACTCCAGATCATATTACCATATTTAGACCACAATTAAAAGATGCCTGGCAGAATCTTGCAAAAAGGATTGTAAAAAAAATTAAGAGATACGGACAATTAAATGATGATACAATTAATTATTCCCGTGGATGTGGTTTTGACCCAAATTCAGATAATTTAGATATTGTTGATATAAAGAAAATCCAGGGAACAGGAGTACCTAAATCATTAGGAGATGTAAAAGCGGGATTAAATATATTAAAAGGGGTGGCAAAAGATGCAAAGCAGGCTATGAAGGAAGAAGCTTTGAAATCATCTGAATCAGATAATTTTACAGAAGATAGTGAAATTAATATTCCTACATCTGAAGGAAAAATTAAAAAGAGATCAAAAGGCAAATGGATTTTCACAATTATTTTCATCGGAATTTTTGGTTCTTGCTTCTGGTTTATTGGGAGTATGGGAGAAGATGGTATTTGTAATTTGTCTGGGTGTAATAGGACGGCAGGGGGATGGCAATATTATAGTACTAGCCAAGGTAGTGCTTTTGGTCATGACTTTACAGGCTGTGTAAAAAAACAAATTCCAAGTGAAAAGAAATGGGGTTATTGCTCAAGGCAACATTGTTATGATGACAGATAATATTCTTAATTTTATTAAAGGAATAGATAATAAAACCATAGCCTAATCTCTACGTTTGATTTATGGGCGGAAATAGTTGATAATTATTAAACCAGTTTCCTTAATACTATCAATAACTTATCAACATCATTATTTGAGTTATAACCATTTAATGAAATTCTCATCAAAATTCTATCTTTCCATTTCACAACGGGTATTTCAATTTTATATTTATTTATTAATAAACTTTTTAAGTCAATGAAATTATCATGATTAATAGGAAAACTACACATTTGTCCAAGCCATTTATCAACATTATCTTCAACCAATGGATCCCCCCCCACAATATTATGAATTGCCTCTCTTGCTTTAAGAATATTTTTTTTACATTCATTTGAGACCATATCCCAATTATAATCTTTTCTAAATTTTATTGCATCTGGAATCGTTAAAAAAGGACTAACATCTCGTGTCCCCTGCCAATAGTGGTGTTCTTGAAATTCCGGGTAATCTGATGGATCTTCCGAATCATACCCCCAACTGATAATAAGAGGGTCAATATTATCCTGATGTTTTTTATTAACATATAAAAAAGAAACTCCCTTAGGACAAAGCAACCATTTATGACAAGCCCCAACATATATATCTGGTTGTAAAGTATTAATACTTAAAGGGAAATGTCCGGGTATATGTGCTCCATCTATTATTATTAAAATATTATGTTCTCTCGCAAACTTGCAAATTTTTTCAACAGGGAAATAAAGCCCCGTTGCACTAGTCATGTGACTTAAAAAAAATATTTTAGTATTTTTTGTTACTCCAGATAAAAAATTATCTAAAAATACTTGCTCGTTTCCAACGGGCAGTTTAATAGTAGATTTTATATGTTTTGCCCCAGTTTTTTTACATATAAAATTCCATGTTTTATCCATTGCTCCGTATTCATGATCTGTAGATAAAATCTCATCCCCTTTATTGAGTTTAAGACTTCTTACAATTTCATTGATTGCCGTTGTTGGGTTTTGAAAAAAAACTAAACTGTCTGGGTCACAATCAATAAATTTTGCCAAACTATTCCTACTATTAAGCATTAACTCTTTCGAATCTTCATCTAGAAATTGTACGGGTTGATTCTCTAATTGTGTTTGGAAACTAATAAGTGAATCAAAAATAGACTTAGGACATGCTCCAAATGAACCATGGTTTAAGTAGGTTATTTCTTTATCTAATAAAAATAAAGATTTAATTTTATTATTCATTTTTTGATTTTTCTATTTTATCTAATATTTTTTTAAATATTTTAAATCGCTGAGATAAAAAAACTATTATCCTTTTAATTGATGAAGAATATTTTGCTAAAATAATAATTCCAGGGATACCAAATATCCAACCTTGGAAAATAGGTATTAAACCTCCTATTAATCCAATAAGAACTAAAATTATTCCCAATGTTATGTGAATACTATCTTTAAGCATATAATATGAAATTATTATTTGTTCTATTAATTTAAATCTCTTTAATAAATTATATTATATGATTATTAAATATATTTGGAGAATATAAAATTAATTATAAAGATGAAATTTTAAAATTAAAAGAACAGCATAATGCTGTTATTCTAGCTCATTATTATCAAAATCCTGATGTCCAAGATTTAGCTGATTATATGGGTGACAGCCTAGCTCTAGCTAAATATGCTCAGAAAACAGATGCTGATGTAATTTTATTTTGTGGTGTCCATTTCATGTGTGAGACAGCAAAAATTCTTAATCCTGAGAAGATAGTCCTCCTGCCAGATTTAAATGCAGGGTGTTCCCTTGCAGATAGTGCTCCAGAAAATGAATTTAGAAAATGGACTACTAAATATTCGGATCATACTGTAATTAGTTATATTAACTGTTCTGCAGAAATAAAAGCAATGTCTGATATTATATGTACATCATCAAATGCTGAAAAAATAATAAAGAGTCTCCCCCTTAATGAAAAAATAATTTTTGCTCCAGATAAATATTTAGGGTCATATCTTCAAAAAAAAATAAATAGACCACTGCGATTATGGGATGGGTCATGTCAGGTCCATGTTATTTTCTCAGAAAAGGAATTAATAAAACTATCAATAAGATACCCTGAGGCACAATTATTAGCCCACCCTGAATGTGATGAGAATATTTTAAAGCATGCAGACCATATTGGTTCGACTACTTCTATAATTAATTTTGCAAAAGATAGTGAGAAAACACAATTCATAATTGCAACTGAACCTGGAGTAATCCACCAAATGAAAAAACAAAATCCTAATAAAGAATTTATTCCATTGCCTAATAATGAAGGTTGTGCATGCAATGAATGTCCTTATATGAGATTAAACACTCTTGAAAAAATGTATACTGCCCTGAATACATTACAGCCAGAGATAGTTATGTCAGAAGAATTAAGAATTAAAGCATTGAAACCGCTTCAAAGAATGATGGAGCTTAGTTGAAAAATTATAAACAATATAATCAATTAGATAAAAATACCATTATAAAAAAAATAAACTCTTTTTTAGAAGAAGATTTAGCTTATAAAGATATTACAACTCAATCAATAGTTGAAGATAATCAAATTAATGAAGCAGATATCATAACCATGGAGCCATTAATATTTTCTGGATCGGAAATAATCCCTCATTGTTTTGATGGAAAAATTAAAGTAAATGTTAATGATGGAGATTTACTACCCTCAAATACTATTATTGGAACAATTATAGCAGATGCTCAATCAATACTTGCAAGAGAACGAGTAATGTTGAATATTATCCAGCGTTTATGTGGTATTGCAACACACACAAAAAAATATGTTGATCTAGCAGAGCCATTTAATGTAAAAATTCTTGATACTAGAAAAACAACACCTGGCATGAGACTATTTGAGAAATATGCTGTTAAGTGTGGCGGCGGATATAATCATCGATTTGATTTGTCCAGTGGAATCTTAATTAAAGATAATCATATTCAATCTGCAGGCTCAATATCTGCAACCCTTAAAAAAATTGACAGAAAATACTGGGTTGAATTAGAAGTAGATACTATAGATCAAATACATGAAGGATTAAAAAATAGAGTGAATGGATTCCTCCTTGATAATATGAACCCTGTAAAAATTAAAGAAGCTGTTAAAATTATTCGTTCTCATCAATATGGGAAGGAGATTTTTATTGAAGCATCTGGAGGAATAAACTTGACTAATATTCAACCCTATCTAAATACAGGTATTGATGGAATTTCCATTGGTGCACTTACTCATCAAATACAAAGCAGTGACATTAAATTAGAGTTCAGATAAATGCAATCTAAAAAAACAGATATATTAATTATCGGATCTGGCTTAGCTGGTGCATCAGCTGCTATAGCTGCTGCTGAATCAGGGAAAAATATAATACTGATTACAAAAACAAAAACATTAAAAAGCGGAAATACACCTTATGCGCAGGGAGGAATTGTCTATAAAGGAATTACTGATTCTCCAAAAAAATTAAAATCAGATATCATTCACGCAGGTCATAATGACTCATGGGATTTAGCTGTTAATAAATTATGTAATGATGGGCCAAAGCTTGTAAAAGAAATTTTAATTAATAAATTGAATATAGATTTTACTCAAACAAAAAATAAAACAAGTTATGAGTTAACATCTGAGGCTTCACACTCTGAACAACGAATATTATACTCTAAAGATAAAACTGGGGATTCAATACAAACAAAAATATTGAATTATTTAGAAAATTTAGAAAATTTAGAAATTTTAACAGACTATACTGCAGTAGATTTACTGACTTTATCACACCATTCAACAAATACAAAAGATATTTATAAAAAACCTGCCTGTTTTGGCGCAATGGTATTAAATAATTTAAATGGGGAAGTGACTCCTATTTATGCAAAACGGACTATACTATCCACGGGTGGTATTGGACAACTCTATTTACATACTACCAATTCATTAGAATCCCATGGTGATGGTATTGCAATGGCATGGCGAGCTGGAGCTCGATGTTTTAATTTACATTATATACAATTTCATCCAACAGCCTTATATCATGGGACAGAACGATTTTTGATTTCTGAAGCAATTCGAGGTGAGGGAGGTATACTTATTGATAATTCAGGGACCCCATTTATGGATAAAATCCATCCTAAGGGATCATTAGCTCCACGTGATATTGTTGCTCGTGGTATTCATAGAACTATGCTTAAAAATAATCATCCATGTGTATATCTTGATATTACCCATAAAGAACAAAAATGGATAAAAAATAGATTCCCCAATATTTATACCCATTGTATAGAAAAAAATATTGATATTACCAAAGAGCCTATCCCAGTTGTTCCTGCTGCCCATTATTCATGTGGCGGTATTGGTGTAAATTTAAATGGACATACATCATTAAAAAGACTCTATGCAATAGGAGAAGTTTCCTGTACAGGCGTACATGGTGCTAATAGATTAGCTAGCACATCATTGCTTGAGTGTTTAGTTTGGGGATATAATGCAGGAAAAGATGCTACTATTGAACAAGAAGGCGATGATTATTTTCCTACAATTCAGCCTTGGGTAATAGAAAATGACGTAATTGATCCCGCATTAATTGCGCAGGATTGGCTCAGTATCAAACATACCATGTGGAACTATGTAGGGTTAGTGAGAACTCGGCAACGACTACTTAGAGCTCAAAAAATCTTAAGAAATCTACAAAATGATATTGAGGGGTTCTATCAAAGCACTAAACTAAATCCAGAAATTATCAGTCTTAGAAATGGTATTCAAACTGCAAATGCTATTGTGTCATCTGCAATAGAGGCTCAACATAGCAAGGGGACTCATTATATTGATGAATCTTCAGAATATAAATAAGTAATATTATCAATTAATCTTACTTGATTTATATACCCAGCAACACATATAGCAAAATTATCACTTACAAAATCTGAAAATTCAATGAGTGAGTTATAATCAACAACTTTTAAATAATCTAATTTAATAACAGAGTCTTGCTTTAATTTTTTATTTAATATATCATAAATATCTTCAACCACCTTCGTATCATTCTTAATCATTGTAAAGCCTAATTCTAAAGTATTAAATATAATTTTTGATTTTTCTGCCTCACTAGAAGATAAATGTTTATTTCTGGAGCTCATTGCTAATCCATTTATCTCTCGGATAATTTTGCATGGGATGATATTAATATTATAATTTAAATCACTAGACATTTTCTCTATTATACGTAATTGCTGAAAATCTTTTTCTCCAAAAAATGCATCTGTAGGTTTAACAATATCAAACAATTTTGCAACTACGATACATATTCCATTAAAAAATCCAGGGCGAGACTTCCCTTCAAGTATATCAAACATATAATTATCATAAATAATATCTGGAGAGTTTTTATTATATATTTCATCTTCTGATGGTATAAAAAGTATATCAATATTTAAAGAACGTAATTTATTGATATCTTGATCTAGCATTCTGGGATAACTATTAAAGTCTTCATTGGGTGCAAATTGCTTAGGATTGACAAAAATACTTGCAATGGTATTTTGACATGATGATTTTGCAGTTTTAATTAAAGATAAATGTCCCTCATGTAAAGCTCCCATTGTTGGGATAAAACCAATAGATCCTATTAATGTATTTCTTGCTTTATTAAATTCTGAAATTGATTTGATAATTTGCATTTATAATTTTTCAAGAATATTCTTATCCATGGATATGCAATTATCTGCCGTAGGGAATTCTCCTGATATTACATCTTTTTTATATTCTTCTATTGCTTGAACTATATAATTACCAATATTTGCAAATTGTTTTGTGTGTTTGGGAATAAATGTATCAAATAATCCCAATATATCATGGAAAACTTGAATTTGTCCATCACAAGAAGGGCCTGCCCCAATACCTATTGTAGGAATTGATACTGACTCTGTTATTTTTTCTGCAAGCTGTGAAGGAATCCCTTCTAAAACAATTGCAAAAACTCCAGCTTTCTGCACTTCTATAGCATCTAACATAATTTTTTCTGCATCATTAATGGATTTCCCTTGGATTTTATATCCTGAAGTTTGATGAAAAGATTGAGGTTTTAATCCAATATGTCCCATAACAGGAATGCCAATATTAACAATCGAAGAAATAATATTACACACTTCCGTTCCACCTTCTAACTTCACTGCGCCTGCACCAGATTTTTTAATAAATTTTCCGGCATTTTCTAAAGCCTTGTCTATTGAAGATTGATAGGACATAAATGGCATGTCAGCTACAATTAATGCTTCTTTAGATCCTCTTACAACAGCCGATGTTACTAATAGCATTTCATCCATAGATACAGGGATTGTTGTATCATATCCATACATAACCATCGAGGCACTATCCCCAACAAGTATTAATGGAATTCCTACTCTATCTAGCAATCTGGCAGAAGTATAATCATAGGCTGTTAATGTAGCAAATTTTTCTTTATTATCTTTAAATTTTTGTATGGTATTGATTGAATAACGAGGCATTAGGCTAAATACTTAATTCATGTGTTGAAATAGATACAATTTTATTATTAGAATCAACATGAACAATTTTAGGCTCATGTGATTTAATTTCATGATTTTCTAGCTGGCAATAAGAAATTAAAATAATTAAATCATCCACATTCACATGATGCGCTGCAGCTCCATTGATTTTAATACAGCCTGATCCCCTAGAACCTTTAATTGCATATGTGTCCAATCGATTGCCATTTGTGATATTCAAAATATGAACCTTCTCATATTCGATAATACCTGCTGAATCCATAAGAGCCTCATCAATTGTTATAGACCCAATATAATTTAAATCGGCCTCAGTAACAGTTGCTCTATGAATTTTTGATTTAAGTAAATTTAAAATCAATATGAATATTCTCCAATTACCTGATATGATAATTTAATTTGATGGTGAATTTAAAGCAACTACCAAACATTAATTTTATGATTAATTATCAAGATATACTATATATTGTATGATTGTATTTTTCATGCACAATTTCTAAACAGAAAACATTTTTTTATTGGCTATTTTATTAATATTTTTTGAATCTATTTAATAGTTAAATCTGATTTGAAACACATAAATTAGGATATTTGCAATATGAAAACACATAAAATCGTTTTAAATATAATGACTATTTTTTCTCTCATTATTTTATTGAATGCTTGTGGAGGGGGAAGTTCAGAACCTGATTTAGATGATTCGGGTAACAAACAAAATTCATCAGAAACGTTAGAAGAATTCAATAATGCATCTGATACTGAAAATGAAGATGAACAGAAAGCTTTTGATGAATATATCCCCGAAAATGATTTAGATGTAGATAATTCAACTTATCAAGATGGTGATTTGCATATTAATGAATTAAACCTTGAAATTAAAAAACTCAAAGCTGAACTTAATCATTATAAAGCTGATTTACGTGAATTAAGTGCTAAATCCCAAGTATGGGGAAACCCTTTTACAATCTATAATAAAGAAATAATTTTATCTAATGGGACAACTGTATTTGGGAAAATAGTATATCAGGATCGTGATGTTGTAAAAGTAGAAACCCTAATTGGTAAATTAATAATTGATAGAAGTGATATTGTTCGTGTAGTTGAAAATATTATTGACGAAGATGCTAAAGAAGAAACACGGAGCCTATCGCCAGATCAAATAGAAATAGTAGAAGTACAAAATGATGATGAATCAGGTATTAATATTATAGAACGGCGAAAAGAAAATATAACAGCACAGTTAGTTTTAATAGGTGATATACAAGAAACAAAAGATAAAACTGGGAATACAATCTTAAGTGGAGAAATAAAAAATATTGGGACGCAGAGAGGTGATTTTGCAAAAATCAATGTAACCTTCCGCAAAAATTGGCATGGTGACGTTGAGACCTTAACAGCTTTTGCAAGAGGATCTTATTATACATTTAAAACTGGGGTAACTTCCGATTCGAGTATATTACCAGGAGCCGTTGCTGAATTTGAATTGATGGTCCCAAAATCAATGGGCTCATTCATTGGTTACTCATATACCATAGACTGGGAACAATATGAATAGACTATTAGCTTCATTAATAATTCTAACATTTATTTTTGCAGATGACGTAATACTTTGGGATTTAGGTGTTCGTATTACATCTAACTCTACGCATGAAGAAAATATTATAAAACCATTGATTGCTGATACTCAAATAATGCCTGCATATAGAGAGTCAACTAATATAACAGAATTTAATTTACTGGAAAGCAATCTATCACAAAATCATATAATTAAAATATTATATGTTAGTGAGAGATATGTTGAATTAGCAGAATACTTTCACAATATTTACGGGGAAGAAAAATCTTTTACTGATATAGATAGAATGATTTATTCAGATGTATTATATAGATTAGGGAAATATAAAGAAGCTATTAATAGTCTAGAGTTTATATCAGAAAATTATCCTATTGATGAAAAATATTTTTTGCTCGCACTATATAATAAAAAGACAGGGAATATTCACGCTACAAATATTTACTTAGATAATTTGATATCAAATTGTCCAGATAGTGAATATTATAAATTAGCGAAACTACAATACAAAAGTTTTAAATAATTATATTTAAAAAATGATTAATAACTATAAACAACTATTTATATCTTTATTTATTTTAACAATAATGTTAAATATGGTAAATGCTAATTCTAGAGTTGCATTTTCACGACCGGGGAATATGATGCGTATACCAAATTATGCATTTAATCATGAAAACCCTTATTTTTTCTCTGTAGGTATCTCTTCTGAAATTATTAATTTTGCAGCTGATCCTAGTAATTACGGAAAAAGTAGCAATTCTGCTTCTATCAGAATGCAAACAAAGACTGGATTTACATTTGGTCTAACTGCTGGTAATATTATTGACCCAAGTAATGTTGGAGAACTAGGATTTCATTTTCAAAAATCAATATTTAAGCATGGAGATGTTTCCTTATCTGCTGGAATTCAAGACGTTCTCTATAGGAGGGATGGAAATGATGTTATGCGTATTGATGATATATCATTTTTTGGTGTTTTAACAAGCAGAAAATCATTTGATAATTACACGCTGTCAATTAATGTAGGCGCAGGTACTGGAAAAGTAAAATATGACCCACATGTTAATTCATCTGATAATATTTCATCTAGTGGATCAGGTTTATTTTTAGGTTTTAATTTAAATACTCCCTATTTATCTCGGAATGGAGGGATGGAATTAATCGTTGAATATGATGGGAATGGAATTAATATGGGAACTATCATTCCATTTACGAATGATTATAGTATGTCTATTGGTATGACTCATATTAATAATCTAGGGGGGTTTGCTAGTGAAACTAAACTTGGCGATGATTATCAACAATTACAACCAGATGCACCTGCTGTTAGTATGGGATTAACAATGAATATTCCAAATGCACCAAAACCAAGTTTGTTAGATATATCTGAATTCCCTGATGATATTACTAATAGGGAATTGGAATTATTAAAACAAATTAGTACTTTACAAGATTCAATTAATTTAATAAATAATGAAATTGTAATTTTATCTGATAATAATTTATTGCTTCAGCATAAAGTTGCTATGTTCATGGATTCAACTCGAGTTTTTTACTTAAAAGAACAAGCTAATCAATCAATTACAAATAGAGTTGCAAGACATTTGACTCGATGTTTACGTTATTTTTATGAAGAGGAATATCGAGATGCTTTAGCTGAAATTGATAAAGCAATTGATTTGAACCCTAATATTGCCCTTGCATATGCACGAAGAGGATCAATTTATTATAAACTAGGTGATTTTCAACGAGCTACTATGAATTGGAATATTGCATTAAAATTAGACCCTGAATTTGAAGAAATTCAAGAATTACTTCTCGCTTATAAAGAGGAGCGTTTAAATTCAGCACAATTAAAGGATTAGGAGAGAAAGTATGAATTTAGCAACAATTATAGGTTTTGTATTAGGTTTGGGATTAATGAGCTATGCATCTTATGCAGCAGCAGCAGATGCAGGTCTATCCATTATGAAATTATGGTCTGGTATTAGCTTGCTTATTGTAGTAGGAGGAGCCTTGGCAGCTACTGCCATTGCCTTTAAGTTATCAGAAGTTCTATCAATATTTAAAAATTTAAAAAGATTAATATCTGATAATCCATATTCGCCAGCAGATATTGTGAAAGATTTTATTTCTTTAGCTGAATCTCATAAAAAAGGTGAACTTCAAAAATCTTTAGAAAGTCCTCCTGAATCAATGGCATTTAGGTTAAAGACTTCACAAATAGGCTGTGACTATGTTGCTGGAGGTTATAAAAAAGATGTTATCGTAGATATTCTAGAAAATATGGAAGAAAATAGAGCTATACGAGAAGAGCGACAAGCTAAGGTAATGAAAACTATGGGTGAATATACTCCAGCCTTTGGAATGATTGGTACACTGATTGGTCTTGTACTCATGCTTGCAGGAATGGGTGGTGAAACTGCTCCTGGTGTAAATCCAGCTGCACAATTAGGGAAATCTATGGCTATCGCATTAATAACAACACTATATGGTTCTGTTTTTGCTAATTTCATATTCTTACCATTTGCTGCAAAGCTTGAAGGAATTAGTGAAAATAAAGAAGTTGAAAGTGCTTTAATACTTGAGGGAGTAAAATTATTATATGATAAAACTCATCCAATATTAATGCGAGATAAATTGAATGCTTTCTTAGATAGTAAAGATAGGATCTTAGACGAAGAATAAAAAATGGGTAAGAAAAATAAAAAAGACGGAGGAGGATTACCTGGTTGGTTTGCAACATATTCTGATATGATGACTTTGTTGTTTGCTTTCTTTGTGTTACTTTTTTCTCTATCAACTCTTGACCCAGTTAAGTTAGCAGAGTTTGCTGAAGGTGATAAAAAAGGTGAATCAAAAGATCTAGGCGAAATTAAAAAAGAATTTGAAAAAATGATTGAAGAACTAAATATGGATTCAACAGCAACTGTCTCACAGGACCCTCGAGGAATTGCATTAGAAATTGATGGAGATATCTGTTTTGAAAGCTCTCAAGTTGAATTACAACCAAAATTAAAAGAGGTTCTAGATAGAGCAATACAAGATGTATTAACTGAAGAAGGTGATCTTAGACCAATTTTAATTGAAGGACATACTGATAATGATTTGATGCGAGGTAAAATGGCAAACAAATATCCTTCAAACTGGGAACTATCAACAGCTCGAGCTTCAGAAGTTGTTAAATATTTAATTGATAAAGGTGTAAATTTCACCAGATTAAGTCCTTCGGGTTACGCTGATACATGGCCAGTGGGGGTGACATGGAATCAAAGGCGAGGAGGAGATGTTGATCGAGCACTAATCGACTCAATGAATGGAACAAGAGATTTAAAGAGGAAAAATAGACGTATTAAGATTATTATAGGACCAAATTATTAAATAATTAAGTTGGCTTAGGAGAGCATTAACAATGAATATGAAAAAATATATTAGTAGTATCGTTTTAATTTTAACAATTGGGATTTTATTCCCTCAGAATTTAGAATCTTTTACTCAAAAGATAAATCTTGAGAATTCATTAAAAGAGAAAATTTATTCTGAACTTGAAAAAACGCTTGATAAGAATAAAGATAGATTTGTTGTGATTGTTAATCTTGAAATTGGTAGATATAAAGATTTACTTAATAATAAATCTAAAAATACTCCTAAAGTGAATAATAGAGGAATGGAATACCTCCCTGGAGTACCACTATCAGGCTCAAAAGGAATCTCTAATAATAATCAATCCACTTCTAATAGAAGGTTGGGTGCAGATGATTATATAATAAATGAAATTGATATTGAAGTTTGGATTGAACCCTCTCTAGCTAATGGTGCTAATGAAAAAATGATTGAATCTTTAATAAAAGGAATTATTCCACAGACAGCACAATGTGATGATTGCATAACTATTGAAACAATGAATTTTAATAGTAAAAATAATGAAGATTCAGAAATTGAAAAACTCCGAAAAGAGTTAAATGATATGAAAGATCAGGCTAGAAAAGATCAAATGGTTGAATTAAACTTACAGCTTGCTGATTTAAAGGCTCAACTTGAAGATTCAGAAAATGAATTACAAACTTGGGCAATTTATTTATCAACTAAAGATTCAATTCGATTAGCTTTTTTAGAAGATGACAGAGAACAGAGCTTCCAAAAAAATCAAGAAAAAGTTGACGATTTAACTGCACAAGTCATAGCTGAAAAAGATGCGCAAATTAATAGTCAAACAGGTGGAAATGCCTTGGAAGGCGGAGGTAGTAGTGGCGGAATATCTGGATGGCTTATTGGTGGGGGAATATTTTTGCTTGCATTATCTGCAATTGCGTTCCTAATGATACTAATCAATAAAAAGTCAGTTGTTTATTTAAAGCCAAAAGATCCTAATAATAATTCAAATGATACTGTTCAAACAAATGAAACTGATACAACTTCAGAAGTACAGTCATCTTCAGCTAATGCAGGTGTATCTCAATCATCCTATCCAGGAGGAACAGCCGCAAATGTAGATGAAAGTGTGCTTTCTTCAGAGTTAAAAGCTCTTCGTCAATCTTCAATTGCAATGTCTGCAAGCCAAAAAGAAGGTGCTACTCAAATAATAAAAGATTGGATGGATGATGGAAGCCCTAAAGATGCGGACAATGCTGAAACTGAAGGAGAAGAATAATGACTAATTTAGAAAATTACTCTGGTTTTGATAAAGCAGCAATATTATTGCAAATATTAGGCGAACAATTAGCAATGCCACTATTTAATTCAATAAGTGAATCTGATATGTTGAAATTAAGAGTACGATCTATAGAACTACAACATACTCCTACAGCTACAAAAAAATTGATTATGGAAGAATATTACTTTAAAATGATGTCTAATCAATATAGAAATAAACCTGAGCCAGATGATGTATTTAAATTTATCCGAGACTTAAATGATGAGCAGATTTTTTATCTATTATCTAAAGAGGAAGTAAAGATTATTGCTTTAGCAATTGAACAAATAACTCCTGAAAGACAAATGAAATTTCTTGATAAACTAGATATTGGATTAAAAAATAAAGTTATTATCCAAATAGGGAATTTAAATGATATCCCCTTGGAAGCAGTTGTAGATATGGCACGAGAACTAGAAAATAAAGCTGCTTTTATACCTGGACCTAAAGAATTTTCACGTGGAGGAGGAAAAAGTATTGCTACAATATTAAGTAATCTCCCGGAAAGTGAAGCTAAACAATACCTTGGACAAGTACAATCAGATGATCCTGCTTTATATGCTGAAATTAAAAAACATTATATTTCATTTGATGATTTGATTAATTCATTACCAGAAGGAGTTGCTTCAGAATTTTGGTCTAATCCAGATTTAGATGTCGATTTAATGGCAAAAGCATTAAAAGGCTATGAAAATGAAACGGTCAATAGGGTTGTAGAATTTCTTCCCCAAAAGAAACAAGCTATGTTTTCACCTATTGAAACACCTGTTGCAAAAAGAGAAGTAGAAGGAGCTCAATCTCAAATTCTGAATATTGCTAAAGATAAAATTAGTTCTGGTGAATGGAATTTAGAAGATATCCTGGGTGAAGGTGAATTCATAGAATAATTAATTGTAAAACAATACATATATAAAAAAAGCCTCTTTAATTAATAAAGAGGCTTTTTAATTATATTAAGATATTATGCAATGCTTATCCAGCAAGGATAATATTTACCAATAATACTACATCTAATATATTAGTTGTATCATCTCCATTCGCATCACCACACTCAGCATCACTTCCGCTTAATATAAGGTTCACTAGTAATACTACATCTAATATATTTAATGTGTCATCTTCATTAACGTCTCCTACCAAGGCACATCCCGTTCCACCTTCACCTATAGTAATATCTAAATATTCAACATCATTAGGATTATATTCTCCATCAGCAAATGCGAACTTTGCTACATATTCTCCATCTGGGATAGGAGCATACCACGTTCCATCAGCAGCTGTACATGATTCTTCATTATCAAAATCCAAATCATCTTCTCCAAAAATATTAGAAGCACAATATCCTGTTATATATTTAGTAACATCAGCAGAAAAAATAACGCCATCTTCATATGTATGGCTATCTGGAATAGGAACTTCCTGGAAATAACAAAATCCTCCTACATTTTCACATATTTGTATTGATTTAAACCATGGTAGATTACCATCTTCATCACTATATGTTGTAGATAATATCATATTATCAGAATCAAATGATAAATCATCCAACTCAAAAACATTATTCCCAACTTGATGTATAGAATTCATAATAAATAACCCCGGTGAAGTCTCATCTTTAATATCTGCAGCTACATCTAACCCATCTAAAGATGCTTCTACAGTAACTCCTAAAGCAATAAAACCATATACAGAATTTGGCCAGTCGCCCCAATCTGCATCATTTGTAATATACGACATTAATGTCGTAGCTTGCATAAAATCACCGTTAGTATTATAGTTAATATCTGTTGTTATATAATCAAATCCATCAATTTCTCCTGTTGAAAGATCCCCTGTAATTTTTAATAACCCAGGTAATAATTGACCAAAACCACCATCTCCATAACCAATAGCATATGCAACTGGAGTTTCTGAATCTGGGTTTACAATACCTACACCATAAAGATACCAAGGACCAAAAAGTCCTCCTTCATCACAACAACCACCATTAATTTCCATAGACATATAAAATCTTTCAGCACCATCCCCAGACCCATCTTCCAAAGTACCTCCATCATCATAGTAACTTCCTTTAATATTTAATATATCTTGAGCAGACGATGCATCTCCACTTTCATCTTCAGCTAATAATCCATACAAATTTGGGGGCAATGGAACACCTATTTGATCTGCATTATGCGGGGAACCACTCAATAAAATAGTGCCATAATCATACCCAAGGGCTTCGGAATTAACTGTCCCTGCTAAATACCAATCAGCAGAAGTCCCTATGCTAGGTGTTTCTAGTCCCCATGTATTTTCATATCCAGGGCCCACAAGTTCAGGATCCAAAGGACTGGCAACATAATTAGACCAACTATCTTGGCCATCCCATGATATATAAACTGATGCTGATGGATCTCCAGCTGCTAATTCACTTGAAACATCTGCATGAATGTGAAAAACACCTGGAGGAGCTACTGGAGCTGTTGAACATACATTCTCAAGATATTCTTCACGTGTATTAAAAACGCCATTATTATATGCTGATTTTGCTTCCATTGCTTCAGTCCAAATTTTTTGCATCATCTGATGCATTGCTTGATTCCCTAATTCTCTTTTTTCTTCCTCAGTAAAATCTGTAGAAGAAAATAAACTAGAACATAAAACCATTAAAAATAATAATACCCTTTTCATAATCATCCTCTTATTACGTTACTGCAAAGTTATACAATATTTTTCTTTTTTCAACAAAAAATATCAAATCGTTAAGAATTGTTACATTTAATGGTTGGCTAACAATGCTGATTGTGCCGCAGCAAGTTTTGAAATAGGGATTCTATAAGGAGAACAACTTACATAATCTAAATTAATTTGGTCAAAGAATACTACCGATTGAGAATCTCCACCATGCTCTCCACATATTCCAATTTTAATTTCTGGATTAACTAATCGACCTTTATGAATTGCTATCTGCAATAAAGAGCCTACCCCTTGTATATCAATAGTTTGAAATGGATCTTCTGCTAAAATATTTTGCTCTAAATAATCTGGCAAGAAACTACCTATATCATCTCTTGAAAATCCAAAGGTTGTCTGTGTCAAATCATTCGTCCCAAATGAGAAGAAATCTGCGGATTCTGCAATTTGATCAGCAACTAAACATGCTCTTGGTAATTCTATCATTGTCCCAATTAAATAATTAATTTTAATACCCATTTTTTTTCTACTTGTTTTGCTTTTCTTACTATAAGAGATTTTTGGTCTGAAAATTCATTTACTGATCCTACAAGGGGAACCATTATCTCTGGAATTGGATAAAAACCATCGTTCATTAATTCTGCACATGCTTCAAAAATTGCTTGAGCTTGCATAATAGTTATTTCTGGATACACTATCCCCAATCTGCACCCTCGATGGCCTAACATTGGATTAAGTTCATGCAATGAGTCAATGCGATCATAAATAGTTTTTGATGTAATTCCCATCTCATCAGCTAAATGTAATATTTGTTCTTCAGTTTGAGGTAAAAACTCATGTAAAGGAGGGTCCAATAAACGTATTGTTACGGGTAGACCTGACATTACTTTTAATAAATCATAAAAATCCTGTTTTTGATAGGGTAATAACTCCATAACAGCTTTCTTCCTATCTTTAGAGTTCTCAGCTAAAATCATTTCTCTCATAGCAGTAATTCTGTCTGGTTCAAAGAACATATGTTCTGTTCTGCAAAGGCCTACTCCTTCACATTTAAACTTTAATGCCTGTTTAGCATCTAATGGAGTATCTACATTGGTTCTAATTTTAATTGTCCTATGTTTATCGCACAAATTCAAAAACTGTTTAAAAATTTTATCATTTGCTAAATCAGGATTAATTAAATCCATTTGATCTTTATAAATATTACCCGTTGATCCATTTAAAGAAATCCAATCACCTTCTTTCAATTCTTCTCCACCAATAGTAACTAATTTATTATTTAAATCAATAATCATACTTGAACAGCCAACAATACAACATTTTCCCCATCCACGTGCAACAAGTGCTGCATGAGATGTCATCCCACCCTTGGCAGTTAATATTCCTTGGGATGCATGCATGCCATGTATATCTTCAGGGGATGTTTCATTACGAATCAATATCACTGAATGACCTTTTTTGTTTAAAATTTCAGCAGCGTCTGCATCTAAGACAATTTGGCCACAAGCTCCACCTGGCCCCGCCGGTAATCCAGAGGCTAATATTTTATGATTTTTTTCTTTTTCAGGGTTAATCATTGGATGCATGATTTCTTCTAAATTATTTGTGCTTACTCTATTAATTGCCTCTGCTTCTGATATTAATTTCTTTTTCAACATATCCATAGCAATATTTAATGCAGCCCGCCCATTACGCTTGCCTCTTCGTGTTTGTAGCATCCATAGAATATTATTCTGAAATGTAAACTCAATATCTTGCATATCTTTAAAATGATCTTCTAATATATCTTTTATCTTAATTAATTGAGAATATATATTTGGAAAACTAATCTCTAAATTAGGCAGACCTTTCGATTCTTTATTGCGACTATAATGATTAATTGGATTTGGGGTTCTGATACCCGAAACTACATCCTCTCCCTGTGCATTAATTAACCATTCGCCATAGAATTGATTCGATCCAGTTGAAGGATTACGCGTAAAAGCAACTCCAGTACCTGATTGATTGCCTAAGTTTCCAAATACCATTGCCTGGACATTAACAGCGGTGCCCCAATGATTTGGAATTTTTTCAATTTTCCTATAATGAATAGCTCTTTTTCCATTCCAAGATTTAAATACTGCTTCAATGGCTCCCCATAATTGTTTTTTAGGATTATCCGGGAATCTTTTTCCTAATTTTAATTTGATTTTCTTTTTAAAAAGTAAAGACATTTCTTTAAGTTGATTAGCCGAAAGCTCAGAATCATAAGTTATATTGTTTTTAGTTTTAATATCTTCCATAATAACTTCAAGTTCTTCACGAATAGATAACTGCCCATTAGGGATGACTATTCCTTCTGCCTTCTCCATAACAACATCAGAATACATCATGATTAATCTACGATATGCATCATAAACAAATCTTTTATCTTTAAATATTTTAATTAATCCGGGAATTGTTTTTTCAGTTAACCCAACATTTAAAACAGTCTCCATCATGCCTGGCATTGATTGTCTCGCCCCTGATCGCACTGAAAGTAGTAGTGGGGTTTTAATATTTCCAAATTGGTTCCCCATAATTGATTCTATTTTACGTATCATATTATGAACATCATCTTCTAATATATCAGAAAATTGATTTTTTTTCAAATATTCAATACAGCATTCTGTGGTAATAGTAAATCCAGGGGGAACAGGTAGTCCTATCTTCGTCATTTCTGCTAAATTAGCACCTTTACCACCTAACAGTTTACTGTCAGAAGATTTTCCGTCAGCTTGTCCTTTGCCAAAGAAATATGCCTGCTTCATTATGATACCTAAATTAATTTGTAATTGGAAAGTAATAACTTACAAAATTGATTGTTGAATTTGTAATAATTTTTGATATTTTATAATTTGTAAATTGCCTAAGTAAGCTAAATATGATTAGATTTGAAAACAAATTTGGAGGCAATTATGAAAATCATGAATATGAGAAAAGGAAGTTGGGGGAAATTAACTGCTTTTTTTGATGTGGCTACAGATGAAGGATTCATTATTAAAGGGTTTAAATTAGTAAATGGAATTAATGGATTTTTTGTAGGTTTCCCTAGCCAAAAAGGAAATGATGATGAGTATCATGATACTATTTGGTTAACAGAAAATGTCCGTGAAAGTTTAAGAGAAAAATTAAATACCATGGCTGTGGATGAATATAATAAAGATAATCCTGCAGAACCCGTTGCAGATAGTCCAAATGAAAGTGCTACCTCTACGACATCTCCTCCAACTACATCTTCTAATGATGTAGAGGCATCTCCTCCAACTACATCTTCTAATGATGTAGAGCCTGCAGAAGAACAACCATTCTCTCAGGATGATTTACCATTTTAGATAATAAAAAATGTTAGCAACACAAAGAACTGATAAATGGTGGATAGAGCCAACTCTAACTGCCTTTGGGTTTTTATGTTTTGTTATTTATACAACATGGCGTGCGTTTTCAGGAGAAAATTTTGTTGCTGACAATTATCTTTCACCTTTTTATTCGCCCCTTCTTTTTGAAAATCCTGCTGGCCATGGATTAGACCATTCCTGGTTTGGATCTTGGCCTACATGGGTTCCAAATTGGATTCCTAAATCGCCTGCAATCTTTATTCTAATTTTCCCATTATCTTTTAGAATGACGTGTTATTATTATCGCAAATTTTATTATCGATCATTTTTTCTATCTCCTCCTGCGTGTGCTGTTGAAGGGATTAAACAAAAAAATTATAAAGGGGAAACAGGATTCCTAATAATTCAAAACTTACATCGTTATACACTTTATATAGCGCTTTTATATATACTTATATTGTATTATGATGGCTACCATGGACTTTTTAGGGATGGAACATTTGGTATTGGTATTGGAACTATTATTTTGTTGATTAATCCTACACTACTTGCTTTTTATGCATTTGGTTGCCATGCTTTTAGGCATTTAATTGGTGGAAAAGAGGATTGTTTTACATGTCCGGCAGGTAATGAAAAAATTAAATATAAAGCATGGAAAAAAGTTTCATTATTAAATTCAAAACATATGCTCTGGGCATGGGCTAGCATGATTTGGGTTGCATTGACTGATTTATATGTTATGCTAGTTTCAAAAGGTGTTATTACCGATTTAAATACTTGGAATAATTAATGTTAGATGTTAAAGAAATACAAACCATTGAACATGATGTTCTTGTTGTTGGAGCAGGTGGTGCCGGGATAAGAGCTGCTATAGAATGTGCAAAACAAGGTATGAATACTGGAATGATTTCAAAATCATTATTAGGAAAAGCACATACTGTTATGGCTGAAGGGGGAATGGCTGCAGCCTTAGGGAATGTGGACTCTCGTGATAATTGGAAAATACATTTTAGGGACACAATGAGAGGTGGAAAGTTCTTAAATCAATGGCGTATGGCTGAGCTCCATGCAAAAGAGGCCCCTGATAGAGTAAGAGAATTAGAAGATATGGGTGCAGTTTTTGATCGAACAGAGGATGGATTGATTAATCAACGAAATTTCGGAGGACACCGCTATCCCAGACTAGCCCATGTTGGAGATAGAACAGGTCTAGAAATGATTCGTACCTTACAAGATTTTTGTATTCATCAAGGTATTGCAATACACATGGAATGTATTGCCTTAGATGTTCTAAAAAACAATGGAAAAGTTAGTGGGCTTGTTGCTTATTGGAGAGAGACTGGAAGGTTTGTTATTTTTAAAGCTAAAGCAATTATTTTTGCCACAGGAGGTGCTGGAAGGGCTTGGTCTGTAACATCAAATTCTTGGGAATATACTGGGGATGGTTTGGCAATGGCTTATCGAGCTGGAGCAGAACTAATGGATCTAGAATTCACACAATTTCATCCTACTGGAATGATTTGGCCCCCATCTGTAAAGGGGATTTTGGTAACAGAAGGTGTGCGTGGAGAAGGAGGAATTTTACTTAATAATAAAAATGAACGTTTTATGTTTAATTATATTCCTGAAAAATTTGCCTCTGAAACAGCTGATACAATTGAAGAAGCAGACCGCTGGTTAGATGGAGATAAAGAAGCAAGAAGGCCTCCTGAGCTATTAACACGAGATGTTGTTGCTAAAGCAATTATGAATGAAGTAAAAGAAGGACGTGGATCAAAAAATGGTGGCGCATATTTAGATATAGCCTCTAGACAATCTGCAGAACATATAAAGAAAAAGTTGCCTTCAATGTATCATCAATTTAAGGAGCTTGCTGAAGTAGATATTACGGCAGACCCAATGGAAGTGGGGCCAACCTTACATTATTTCATGGGAGGAATTAAAGTTGACCACGAAACTCAAAGTACGAATGTCCCTGGCTTATATGCCTGTGGGGAATGTGCTGCGGGATTACATGGAGCAAATCGATTAGGTGGAAATTCATTATCTGATTTATTAGTCTTTGGAAAGCTTTCTGGTGATTATGCTTCAAAATATTGTCAAAAAAACCGATTAGAGTCAACTAGTGAACAAGAAATTGAAAATATTATTCGTAATGCTACTGATATTTTAAATAAAGAGGAAGGAAAGAATCCATTTTTAATTCATGAAAATCTCCAGAAAATAATGAATAATCATGTTGGTATTGTTAGAGAAGAAAAAGAATTAATTGAAGGTATCGAAAAAATTGAAACTTTAAAAGTAGATATTCAAGAAGTTAAGGCTCATCCAGCATCTCAATATAATCCAGGATGGAATGCTGCTATTGATTTATCAAATATTATTATTGCATCAGAAGCTGTTGCAAAATCAGCTCTTATACGAGAAGAAAGTAGAGGTGGCCATACTCGCTTAGATTACCCTGATGAAACAAAGAACGGGTTAGAATATAATGTAATCATTAAAAAAGGGACTGATGGTAAAATGGAAACAAGAAAAGAGATGCGTTCTACTCCACCAGAACATCTATCAAAAATAGCATTTTCCTCACTAGAAGAATTAGAGGAAAATAATGAGTGAACGTAAATTTAGTGTATGGAAAGGAACTCCTGAAGGAGGAAAATTGCATGATTATTCTATTGAAGTTGATAAAGGAATGGTTGTTTTAGATGTTGTACACGAAATACAAAAACTTCATGATAGTAATTTAGCTGCTCGTTGGAACTGTAAAGCAGGCAAATGTGGTTCATGTAGTGTGGAAATTAATGGGAAGCCTAAACTTGGCTGTATGACTCGACTAAATGAGTATGGGGAAGATGAAACCATTACAATCCGTCCAATTAAAACATTCCCTATTATTAAAGATTTAGTTACTGATGTATCTTGGAATTATGAGCAAAACAAAAAAATTGCTCCATTTAAACCTCGCGAGCGAGATGCTGATGGAAATCATCGATTTATGCAACGAGATGTAGATAGAGTGCAAGAATTTAGAAAATGTATAGAGTGTTATTTATGTCAAAATGTTTGTCATGTTTTACGTGATCATGAGAAAAAAAATAAATTTGTTGGGCCTCGTTTTATGTTACGATTAGCATCCCTTGAAATGCACCCCCTAGATACTGAAAATAGAATTGAAGATATAAAAAAAGAATATGGATCAGGAATGTGTAATATTACTCGATGTTGTACTGATGTTTGCCCAGAACATATCCAAATTACTGATAATGCAATTATACCGTTAAAAGAACGGGTCGTGGATGAATATTATGATCCTTTCATGAAGCTATATAATAAGATTTTCAAAAAAAGTAAATTAAGAATATATATCATTAAATCTTACTTAGTTACTCTAAGGTAAATACTACTGGAACTGTTTGCCACACACCAACTTTTTTATCCCTTTGCTGTGCTGGCTTCCACTTAGATCTCTTCACTGCTACCAATGCAGCTTCATCAAGCCCTGTATTAGGGAGCCCTTTCTGAATCCAAGCTTCAGTAACATTGCCTTTTTTATCAATAAAAAATTGTACATATACTGTTCCTTCTATACCAGCTTCTTGTGCAATTTCTGGATATATAGGTTTAATGCCTAAGCCTCTTTTAGGTTTTGGAGGCTTATCAAATGGGATGAAAGTCACTTTTGGTCCACCTGCCATTGGTGGTGGCGCATCCCAATCTTCAAAGTCATCAAAATCTGTATCTTCAATAGTGATATCATCATCAAAAGACTCATCCTCAGATGCTACTGGTACAGATGGACGCGCAGGAGGTTCAGGCAATTTAAATTGTTCTGTCTGAGGAATATCAAATGTTTCAATTTCCTGTACAATATTATATTCTATTTTCTCACCTTCTCCTAAGAATCGAGGCAATGTATAAAGTATTAATGAAATAAATAATATTACACCTATTGTTACTTCTCTAATGCGGAGGGGATAGCCCTCTAATAGTAGATCTCTTTTCACTACTCTTCCGTTTTTGCAGAATAACTTAATTTTAAAGCATTCGCTTGTCTAAGCTGAGTGTGAACTTCAGATATTAATTCCATTGATACATATTCATCTGATTTTAATGAAACTGTAATTTTTGGATTGGATACAATTTTATCATACATTACACCTGCTAAATTCTTAGGACGAATCAATCTATCATTTACTGATATAACTCCATCTTTACTTGCCCATATATACACAGTATTTCTTTTACTTTCTAATTTTTCTATCATTTTTGCGCTTGGTATTAAGACATCTAAGCCATCAAATTCCCTCATTACTGTTGTAACCATAAAGAAAATTAATAACATAAAAATTATATCTGGCATTGATGATGTGGAAATTTCATTACTTGCTTTATTTTTTCTTTCAATCTGCATATTAATTCCCTGGTGGGTTAGCAATGGAAATTTTAGATGCTCCTGCTAATTTTAATTGGTCTAGAACTTTAATATACGATTTATATTTTGTTTCATTTGTTGTTTGAACAGAAAAGATTAGTTTAGGATTACCCTCTAATAATTTTTGTGCTTTAGAGTGAATATTCTTAATTAATACTGGAGTATTCCCCATCAATACCTTCCCTGATTGATTAACTAAAATCTCAACAATATTTTTCTTATTAACTTCAAGTTCATTACCTTCAGCAGGGAGTATTAAACTAATTCCTTTGTCCATTGAAATTGTAGTAGTCACTAAGAAAAAAACCAATAGCAAGAAGGCAATATCTGCCATAGATGATGAATTGATTTCTTGTAGAGGTCTTCTGCGAGTTTTAAACATAATAATAAATACTATTTTATTGATTAATTAGATCTGTTTAATTTTGAAATACGATCTAAAATAAGAACCGTACTTTTTTGCATAGTTACAATTTGATTATCAATAATATACATAACAAGATTTTGTAAAAATTGTAAAATTAAAGCAACTACTAATCCAAATGCTGTTGTTAATAATGCTACTGATATACCCCCTGCAACAACTGCTGGAGAAATATCATTGGCTTGTTTAATATCATTAAATGCCTGAATCATACCCCATACTGTGCCTAAAAATCCAAACATAGGGGCAGTAGCAATACTTAATGAAATCCAAGTCATATTTTTTTCTAATGACGCCATTTCAATGCCGGATGTTTGATCTATTGCTTTTTCTGCAGCTTCTACTCCATGGTGTCCCTTCTCAATTGCTGAATAGCATAAATTAGATACTGGCCCTTGAGATGCCTCGCATTTAGCCAATGCTGATTGTAGACCCTCAGAAGTAATAGTATCTGCTATACCTTCTGCAAATTGGTCATTATGTAAACCACTAATTAAATGATAAAGTCTTTCACCAACAAATGTTATCCCAAAAATTAAAATAACTAATATTGGATACATAAATCCACCACCATCAAGAAATAATTGTACCATTTTTTCCCCTATTAAATTTTTTTGTAAAAAGTATAATAAAATTTACAAATATATTGACCTATTTATATTAATTTTATTTTACTAATAACTTAGCCGACTGAAACTGTTTGAGCCCCTCAATTGCTACTTGGTCCATATGTAAATGTACCTTGTACATTTCTGATTTACCCCATAATGCATTAGCTATTTGAGCTTTAATTCTATTTTCTAAATAATCCCAATCATTTTCTAAATCTTCCTCTTTAAATGATTCATCTAATTCTTGTAATATAATTTTTAACGCATCTTTGTCATCTATAGATAAATGATAATCTTGAATAAATTTATCAATAGAAGCAAAATCTCCCTCTATTTTATTTCTAATTTCATTTGAAAAATTAAATAATAATCTATCTGGATGAATAATAAATTCCGAACTACTTTTACTTAATTCTAAATCAGAATTAATATGAACATCTGGAGTAATACCACCACCACCATAGACTGTTCTGCCATTTTTAGTATAAAATATAGGTTTATCAATAATCAAAGAATCAGATTGTAATTCCTCTCTGTTATCTTTTGCTAAATCTAAATAATATTCATCTAAACCACTATCATGAGATCTATGAATTGAACGGCCTGATGGAGTGTAATATTTTGCTACAGTTAATTTAATTGCTGAACCATCATGTAATTGCAATAGATTCTGCACAGAACCCTTACCAAAGCTAGTTTCTCCTACAATAATACCTCTATCTAAGTCTTGAAATGCACCTGATACAATCTCGCTGGCGCTTGCAGAGCCACGATTAATTAAAGTTACAATAGGATAATCTTTATCTTTATAGCTAGGAGTTGCCTTCTCAGATCTAGAGGTCCCTCTTATTCTCCCTTTAGTAAATACTATTGTATCACGTGAGTCAATAAACATATCCACAATTTCAACGGCTTGATGCATTAACCCCCCAGGATTATTACGTAAATCAAGCATTAGTTGTTTCATCCCTAGATTTTCTAAATTAGCTAATGCCTCATTAAATTCATCATAAGTAGTATGTGAAAATCTATTGATTTTGATATAGCCTGTCGTATCATCTATCATGAAATTGGCTAAGACACTTCGTATAGGGATTTTATCTCTTAATAATGTAACATTAAAATCTTCTTTATTGCTTCTTCTAATAGTGAGATTAACTCTACTATTTTTAGGACCACGCAATTTGTCAAAAACATCTTCTTGTGTAATCTTATATGCAGATTCATTATCAATTTTAATTATTTTATCACCTGAAACTAACCCTGCTCTATCAGATGGAGTATCCGGGATAGGTGAAATTACGGTTATATAACCATCAATAATGCTAAATTCAATTCCAATTCCTTCAAATTCTCCTGAAAAACTCTCTTGCATTTGCTGTAATAGATCAGATGTTAGATATGTAGAGTGGGGGTCCAGCTGTTCAAGCATTCCTACAATTGCACCTTCTAAAACTTCATGCATATCTGGCTTATCTACATAATGTTCACTAACTAATCTAATAACCTCAGTAAGAGTTTTTAGTTTAGTTATATAATTGCCTTTAGTTTCATTAGAACAAATGAATGATATAAAAAATATAAAAAATAAATATTTTAGTACTTTCATAGCTTATCAAGTTACTTTAATAATAATAATTCTCTAAATACTTCTTTAATCAAAAACAAAAAATAGTTATTTTTAAAGCTAGTTTTTAATCTAATCACTCAATATAAAGCAAAATATGAAAAACTATATACTGATTAAAGGTGCTCGCGAAAATAACTTAAAAAATATTGACATCAAGTTACCAAGGAATAAATTCATTGTTATTACTGGAGTTTCAGGCTCAGGGAAGTCCTCTCTTGCTTTTAATACAATTTATGCTGAAGGACAACGTCGATATATTGAATCACTCTCTACATATGCCAGACAATTCTTAGGGCTGATGGAGAAACCTGATGTTGATTATATCGAAGGGCTATCACCTGCAATTTCTATTGAGCAAAAAGCAACCAGTAGAAACCCACGATCTACTGTTGGTACAGTAACAGAAATATATGATTATATCCGCTTATTATATGCCAGAATTGGAACACAAAAATGTTATAAATGTAATGGTTCAATCGAAAAACAAACCGTACAACAAATTGTTGATAAAATATTATCATTAAAGAAAAATACCAAGCTACATATTTTTGCTCCGCTTGTTAAATCAAGGAAAGGCGAATTTAAAAATTTATTAAATTCTATTCAGAAGGAGGGCTTTGTAAGAGCACGTATTAATGGAAAAATCATAGAGTTAGACTCAAATATTAAATTAAAAAAACAAAAAAACATACTATTGAAATCTTAGTTGATAGATTAATTCTAAAAGAATCTCCATATATTCAAGAACGTTTAACTGAATCAATAGAACTAGCACTGAAAATTGGGAAAGGAAATATTATTGTCAATGAAGTTGCTGCAAATGAATATTTATACAGTGAACATTATTCATGTTCTAAATGTAATATTTCATTTGAAGAGTTAGAGCCTCGAGTATTCTCTTTCAATTCACCATTTGGAGCATGTTCTAAATGCGATGGGCTAGGTACAAAAATGTTGATTGACCCCGATCTTGTTGTTCCAGATCAACAAAAAAGTTTAATCCATGGGTGCATTGAACCAATTGGGGAACAACCTCGAGGTAATTGGTATAGTGCTTATTTAAAAAACTTATCAAAAGAATATGATTTTGCATTTACTACACCATGGCATCAATTACCCAATTATATTCAACATATCTTATTATTTGGTACTGATAAAAAAAAGCCAATTAAACTAAAATATTCATCAAAAAAATTTCAAGGAGAGATTACAACTAATTTTGAAGGAGTCATTCCAAATCTTATGAGAAGGTATACACAAACCAACTCAGCACATATAAGAACATGGATTGAGAAATATATGACTATTCAAAACTGTAATTCATGTAAAGGTTCCCGATTAAAAAAATCTAGCTTATCAGTTTATATTAATAAGCAAAATATCTACCAATTAACTGAACAATCCATAGAATCTATTTATTATTTTTTTGATAGAATAAAATTGCCTAAAAAAGAGTCTCAAATTGGATTGCAAATTATACAAGAAATTCATACAAGATTAGAATTTTTAGTTAATGTTGGACTAAATTATTTAACACTAACAAGACCTGCAAATACGTTGTCTGGGGGTGAAGCTCAACGAATCCGTTTAGCTACACAAATTGGCTCACAATTAATGGGGGTGCTCTATATTTTAGATGAGCCATCTATAGGTCTACATCAAAGAGATAACCAAAGGTTAATAAATACTCTAGAGTCATTGCGTAATCTAGGCAATACAATCATTGTAGTGGAACATGATAAAAGTACAATGCTTGCTGCAGATTGGATTGTAGATATAGGACCTAAAGCAGGCAACTATGGAGGTGAAATTGTATATAATGGAGAATTAAGCAATATATTTAAAGATAAGCGTTCTATTACTGCAAAATATTTGTCTGGAGAAAAAATAATTAATACGCCTGATTATCGTAGATTAGGCAATAATAAAATACTCAAACTATATAATGCTACAGGGAATAATCTTAAAAAAATTAATTTAGAAATTCCATTAGGAAAATTTATATGTGTAACAGGAGTATCTGGTTCAGGAAAATCAACATTGATTAATAGGACTCTATATCCTATTTTATCTAAAGAATATCATCGTAAAAATATAAAACCACTTCCATATACTGATATAGATGGATTATTATATTTAGATAAAATAATAGATATAAATCAATCTCCCATTGGCCGGACACCACGATCAAACCCTGCAACTTATACGGGCTTATTTACTCTTATCCGTGACTTGTATGCATCATTGCCAGAATCCAATGTAAAAGGCTATTTGCCCGGAAGGTTCTCATTTAATGTTAAAGGTGGGCGTTGTGAAGTATGCCGAGGAGTTGGCTTAATAAAAATTGAAATGCATTTTCTAGCAGATATGTATATTCAATGTGATGAATGCAATGGTAAGCGATTCAACAGAGATACTTTGGACATATTTTATAAAGGGAAAAATATCAGTGATATTCTTAATATGAGCATTGAAGAAGCTATTAAATTTTTTAATAACCATAGATTAATTATACGAAAGTTAGCAACTTTAAAAAATGTAGGGTTAGGTTATATTAAACTTGGACAACAAGCAACCACATTATCAGGAGGGGAATCTCAAAGAGTCAAATTAGCATCAGAATTATCTAAAGTTAATACTGGACGAACTATGTACATTCTGGATGAACCCACAACTGGCCTGCATTTTGAGGATATCAATATGTTATTAGATGTTCTTCATGGATTAGTTGATAAAGGTAATACTGTGATTGTAATAGAACATAATATGGATGTAATAAAATCGGCTGATTGGGTTATTGATTTGGGGCCTGAAGGTGGAGATAAGGGTGGTCAAATTATTGCTATGGGCACCCCTGAAAAATTAAGCACTCATAGAAAATCATATACTGGAAAATTTCTTAAAAAGATATTAAATGATAAATAAAAAAAGATTTATTTACTACATATACTCTTACTAAGTAATATTATTTTTGCAAATAGTATGCAGAGTCTAAAAGAAATATATTTAACATTAAATATTAATAAAAATGAAATACAGGATTCGATAATTTATGAAGAGAAAAATTTAATATCTATTGGAAAGAATGCTCTAGGAAAGGAAATTTTTTTATCTAAAGGATGTGCCCAGGCATGGTTAAAAATGAAGGATGATGCACTCAAGGATTCAATTAATATATCTATATTATCTGGATTCAGATCATATAAAAAACAATATTCAATAATTAAAAATAAATTAAATAGAGGGATGCCATTAAATAAAATTCTACACGAAAATAAGTTGCCAGGGTTAAGCTATCATCATTCTGGAAATGCTATAGATATAATTTCTAATAGTTATAAATTATCATTAGAATTTGAAAAAAGCTTAGCATATTTATGGCTTGTTAAAAATGCACATAAATATGGATTTTATCTACAATACCCAAAAGATAATAAAAGTGGAATAATGTTTGAACCATGGCATTGGTATTTCAAGGAATAATATGCGTCAAAAAATCATATTAGTTACTGGAGCAAATGGAGAAATTGGACAAGAATTAATTAAAACACTTGCTCAGAATAAAAGTAAGAAAATTATTGCTTTAGACCTACAACCTATTGAAAATACTATAATAAATTTAGTATATGATAAATTCATTGGGAATATACTTGATCAAAATCTATTAGAGCAAATAAGTAGCACATATGAAATTGAGGAAATTTATCACCTTGCAGCATTATTAAGTACTCGTTCAGAATTCTCCCCTCATATGGCACATGAAGTTAATGTTACAGGGACATTAAACATGCTAACACTTTCAGTTAATCAGGCAAAAAGTCAGGGTAAGGCAATCAAATTCTTTTTCCCAAGTTCAATTGCTGTTTATGGATTCAGGAATAAAGAAACAAAAATACAGGCTGGAGCAATTACTGAATCAGAATACTGTAGCCCAATTACAATGTATGGATGTAATAAATTATATTGTGAAAACTTGGGACACTATTATTCACATCATTATCATCAACTGTCTAAAGATTTTGAACATAATTTAATTGATTTTAGATCAATCAGATTTTCAGGATTAATCAGTACTTTAACTGAACCTCAAGGTGGCACCAGTGATTATATTCCCCAAATGCTTCATGCCGCAGCTCGTGGAGAAACATATAATTGTTTTGTTCAAAACAATACCCGAATGCCATTTATGCTCATGTCTGATGCAATCAACTCAATTATATCATTAATGGATAGTCCAATAGATTATATAAAATCACAGGTATATCACTTAAGTACATTTAATCCTACGCCTGAAGAATTTTATAATTGCTTAATTCAGTATTTCCCAGATTTTAAAATAAATTATGAAATTAATCCTAAGAGACAAGAAATGGTCAATAGCTGGCCTCTGGATTTAAATTGTGAAAGAGCCATAGCAGAATGGAAGTGGAATCCTCAATATAATCTAGAAACAGCATTTAGAGAGTACTTAATTCCGCGCATTAAAAAACAATATGATACTAAGGGGTAATGATGGATACCTTATCTAATAAACTTAAAACTGAAATTGAATTAATTAAAGATAATGGCTTATATAAAAATGAGCGAATTATAAATTCTAAACAAGATGCTGAGATATCAGTTGATAATAAATTAGTACTGAATTTCTGTGCAAATAATTATTTAGGATTATCAAGTTCAAACGATTTAATTATTGCTGCTAAAAATGGTCTCGATAATTGGGGCCTTGGCTTAAGTTCAGTCCGATTTATCTGTGGTACTCAAGCTATTCATAAAAAATTAGAAATGCAACTATCAAAATTCCTAAATATGGATGACACTATTTTATATTCTTCATGTTTTGATGCAAATGGAGGTTTATTTGAAACCCTGCTTGATTCTAATGATGTGATTATATCTGACGCATTAAATCATGCATCAATTATAGATGGGGTACGTTTATGTAAAGCTCAAAGAAAACGATATGCACATTCTAATATGAAAGAACTTGAATTAATTTTAAAAGATACACAATCATATAATAACCGATTAATTACAACTGATGGAGTATTTTCTATGGATGGTGATGTTGCAAAACTACAACACATATGTAATTTAGCAGAGCAATATAAGGCTATTGTTCATGTTGATGATTCACATGCTACTGGATTCTTTGGACCTACTGGGCGTGGATCAGTTGATTACTGCAATGTAATGGATCAAATAGATATTATTACATCTACGCTAGGGAAAGCAATGGGTGGTGCATCTGGTGGATTTACATCCTCTAGTAAAAATATCATAGATATTCTAAGACAACGTTCACGACCTTATTTATTTAGCAATTCATTAGCTCCTGCAATTGTCAATGCATCAATTAAAGTATTATATCTTTTAAATGAAAACAATGATTTGTTGCATACATTAAACGAGAATACTGCATATTTTAGATCCGAAATAACACGTATTGGTTATAAAATTAAAGATGGTGTTCACCCTATTATACCAATAATGTTAGGTGATGCTAAATTAGCTCAAAATATTGCTCAAGATATGTTAAAAGAAAATATTTATGTAATTGGATTTTCATACCCTGTTGTCCCTAAAGGGGAAGCTAGAATTCGTGTCCAAATAAGTGCTGCGCATTCTCGTAATGATATTGATAAAGCAATTAATGCATTTCATAAAATTGGATTAAAATATAAAGTTATTTAAATGGATAATATCTATTCCATAATAATCATTGGAGCTATAGTATTTGAATATTGTCTATCTAATATTATAAGAAAATTAAATCTAAATGCACTGCACACAAAATTGCCTAATGAATTCAGCGATGTATTTGATAAAGAACTATATAACAAATCTCAATTGTATACTCAGACAAAGGAAAAATTTGCTTATTTCAGTTCTACAATGATGGTGTTGTTCAGCTTATCCATAATATTATTTGGAGTATATAATATATTAGACGAATATATACTAACATTGGGATTTAATGCTGATATTATTAATGGTTTATTATTTTATGGGATATTAATTATTATAAGTGATTTAATATTTACTCCGTTTAGTTTGTATAATATTTTTGTTATTGAAGAAAAATTTGGATTTAATAAAATGACATTAAAAACATTTATATCAGATAAAATTAAAAGTTATTTTCTAATAATATTAATTGGTGCTCCAATTACTGCTCTCTTACTTTATTTTTTTAAGCATTTTGGAGATAATGCATGGATTTATGTATGGATATTACTAATGTCTTTTAGTATTATTATGCAACCTATATTCATATTATTTGTTGCGCCTTTATTTAATAAATTTTCTCCATTAAAAAATGAATCATTATTAAAAAAAATAGAAAATTATATGCAAGAAATTAAATTCCCAATTACAAAAATAGAAGTAATGGATGGATCTAAAAGATCATCACATTCTAATGCATATTTTAGTGGATTTGGTAAAAATAAACGAATTGCTCTATTTGATACATTAATTGAGAGTATGGATGAAGATGAAATTTTAGCAGTACTTGCGCATGAAGTTGGACATTATAAATTAAAACATATTCAAACAGGAATAATCCTTAGTGCAATTCAATCTGGGATTATGCTTTTTATCCTTTCATTTTTTATTAATAATCAAGCACTATTTGATGTTTTTCACATGAACAATTTATCAATATATGCCAGCCTCGTATTCTTTTCTATTTTATATACACCAATATCAATGATAATGGGATTTATCTTTAATTATATATCAAGAAAAAATGAATTTGAAGCAGATGAATATTCATCTCAAACTACTGGTTCTCCAGAATATTTAATTTCCGCATTAAAAAAATTAACAGTCGAAAACTTAGGGAATCTTACCCCCCATTGGTTAAATGTTGCATTCAACTATAGTCATCCACCTGTTGTAGAAAGAATAAATGCTTTAAAAAAATAAATTATTAATTAAGTTATTTATATAATAATAAGGTTAAATCAATGATTCAAAAAATAATTATAACACTATCAATATTATCGTTACTATATTCCGCAAAAATATATGTTGTAGATTATCCAGGACAAGCTGATTTTAAAGCATATAAAGTTAAGTATCGTGGACAAGCCGATTTATTAGTGCATGAAGTAGATTATCCAGGACAAGCAAATAATTCTGATGAAAAATGGTATTATGTTAAATATCCTGGACAGGCTGATTCAAAAATATATTGGGTGAAATACCCAGGACAAGCTGATATTAAAATTAAATTTGTTAAGTATTCAGGACAGGCAGGATGGCAGAAATCCCACCAATTAGTCGGCAGAATTAATTAATAATTATTTATTTTAAAAAATATGATTCAGCGTATTAAATATAGAATTAATTCAATACCAAAATCATTGATTGTCTTAGTCTTTTCCCATTTATTTATACTGATGCTTTTTTTAATTTCAAGGCTTATCTTTTTAATTTATTTTTTCGATGATTTATTAATATCAGATTATATTTACTATATAAAATCTTTTTTGATTGGTTTACGATTAGATTTAATCGTCTCATCATTTTTTCTACTGCCTGTATTGTTAACTATATATCTCCCTTATATTGGGTGGGATTCCTCAAGATATAGACATATCCTATTATGCTATTTAATTCTAATATCTGGAGTAACAATAATCTTTTGCAGTATTAATCTTGAATGGTTTAATGAATTTGGGAATCATATAAACACAATGATTATAATGTATGGTAGCGCTGGAGAAAGCTGGGATCTAATACTGGAAGAATATAATATCTTTATATACTTAGTTTTATGGATAATAATTATTTTCTTTATATTCCATATTGTTAAATTTTTTATAAATAAATTACAAACTCCTCAACCTCAATCAAATATAAGCTTGTTTTCTTGTTTTATATTTAGTTTCATTCTCACTGCTGTCTTAATCCGAGGTGGTACTCAAGAAAGACCTCTAGATTGGGGGTATGCATATTTTTCAACGAGTAATATGGCAAATTCTACAGCACAAAATCCAATTTTCTTTTTTGGACGTTCATATTTGCAAATGAAAAAAGAAGAAAAATATAATAATGAATTTTTAAGAGTTGATAATCCAGATGAAGTAAATGAGCATTATAAAACTTTAAGATCAGATAATGAGCAGATTATTTCTAATCATAATTCAATACAATTGAATGGGGAAACACCTAATATTGTATTAATTATTTTAGAATCCTTTGTATCTAGAAATTGTAATTTCCTAAATCCTGATTTAAAACAAAACATAACTCCATTTTTAACTGAATTAATAAATAATAATAGTATTTCATTCACAAACTGTTTTGCAAATGGGATTCGATCAGCATATGGAATTGGTAGTATTCTTACATCTTGGCCTGTATTACCTGGAAATCCTATTATATCTCAAGTAGAGTCTGGCTTCTTAGATAATAGTATAAAAGAGACAATGAATATATTTTCAATTCTAGGATATAATAGAACTTTTTTATATGGAGGTGATTCTAATTTTGATAATATGAAAGGGTTTTGTATTGCTAATGGATTTAATGCTGTTATAGATTCGAATCATCCAATAGTTTCCAATTCCAAGGATGGTACCATGTGGGGGTATTATGATCATATAATGTTATCGCATCTAATTGATATTGCTAATGCATCTGATAAAAGCCCCTTTATGATAACTTTTTTCTCTACAACAAATCATGATCCTTTTAAAGTTCCAGAAGAGTATGAAAAATATTTTCAAGATATACGTACAGGCAATAAAAAATATTTAAAAGCACAAAAAACGATGGCATATGATGATCTTGTATTAAGAGAGTTCTTTGAACAAGCAAAAAAAGAAGATTGGTATGATAATACCATTTTTATTATTACAGCAGATCATGGACTAACTATTAATAGAGATATCCCAAATCACCCTAAAAATGGACATATTCCATTTATTATTTTTTCAGAACTGCTAACGGAATCTACAACAATTGATAAGATTGTAAGTCAGGTAGATATTATGCCTACAATAATTGATTTAATGAATCAGGATAAATATCTACCTAGACTGTATGGTATATCTGGATTAAAAGGTGGTGATGGATTCGCATGTAGAGTATCAAGCAATTATCTCCAATGGATTACAAAAAATAATTTATACAGTGAATTAATGGGCCAGAATAATCAAGAATATTTTTCATTTAATAGTATATGGGATATTAAATATAATCGATTAACTCCTAGTAGCATGGTCAAACCACAGATAGATAGTAACTCATATATAAAAAATGCATATTATAGATTTAAACATCGCAAATAATTATTAATATAAAAAATAAATTATTTTTTATATGTTAATGAAATACTAGAAACAATACCTGCAGTTTCCAAATTATAAAATCCAATATCTACATCCCATTTTTCTGCTATAATCCCAATTCCACATGATAATCCTTTTAAATAAATTGAATGAGAATCTATTAAATCTATTGAATTACTATTATAACCCAATCGTAAAATAATATTTCTATATGCTGTTGATTCTAATCCTAATCTTATTTGCAAATCATCCATGGATTTCTCTTTATAAATATCCCAATATAGGACACCTGGAAAATATATCGGTTGATAAAATGTTGATACTATAATTGACTCTGGAAGTTCCTCTTGCGTATCATTAAAATTTTTAGTTATTATACCAAAATTATTAATAGATATACCTACTCCAAATAAAGGATTAAACATTTGAGTTCTTGCCCCTAGCGAAATGAATAATACATGATCAAATTGATTAGAAATTTTATTAATACTATATCCTAATCCACCTCCAATGGAAATTTTATCTAATACTTCTGTTTTAATTGACGCTTTAAGTAAAAATTCTGAGGCATTAAATGAATACTCTGATGCAGCATCTTTCAATTCACCATAATTTAAATTTGAGTATTCAAGAGAATAAATATTGCTTTTAATAGGTAAAACTAATTCAGATTTTATATAAATAATATTTGCTGGGTAAAAATGAGATTGGAAATTAATATTCTTATAATCTGTATTAATTGAAGAGGGATTATGTGAGTTTGATGCATCATTGGCTGCATGCCCGCTATTAGATAAAGATAAAAGTCTAGTGCTGGGTGGTATATTAAGAATTTGGAAATTACCTTGAGCAAAAATTCCATTTAATAATAATATAATTAATAAATATTTAATTAGGTTAATCATTATCCTGTAAATCTTCTAATAAATCTTCTAATTCCCATTTCCGTAAAAGTTTCTTATTTTTATATCTTTTATATATATATCCAAATATTAATAGTATAGGAAGAAATGTAAAAATCAAATTATATTTATTAAATAAAAACATCCAACTATATTTTTCATCTAAAAAAATTTTAATGTTCCCCTTTATGCTATATTCATCATCTCCCGTAATATCAAACAGCGTATCCCAAAAAGTCTTGCCTTGCATCATTTTTTTAATAATATTAGAATATATATCAGTTCCATAAGAATCCTCTAATGCATTAAACATAAGATATGATTGTGCATATGCTAATGTAGAATTATTTTTATTAACAGCACGAAATGTAGATAGCTCATCAATACGAAAGAGTTTGTCATTCCATTTTGCTGTAGAAAATAATATGATATGATTAATAGAAAATTCTCCAGCCTCATCAACAGCCATACCTTCTTTAAACCATGATGGGACTGTATATGATTGTAATAAATTATTTAAATATATATGATTCAATTCATGAACTAAAATTTTATTTAATGTATTGATATTATGTGGATATTGCATAATAATTCTATTAGGATTTTTTTTAGTAATTGCAAACGCCCAGTCTGGAGTTGAAGGTCCAGATTGCTGATGAAAATCCTTTATATCTTTTGCAAAATATATACTATAGGGTTTATGTGCAATGGAATAAAATGTCTTGTTAACTTCTTTAGAATATGTAATAATAATATCTTGCACAATATTAGAATCTTTATTTGATACCCCTATAACTGTACATTCTCCCATTTCTGTATCAAAAACTAATGGACTTCCAAAAATAAAATTGATAATGATAAAAAATATTATATTATAGAATTGATATCGGGTCAACTTCAATTTCTACTTTGTTAGATTTTGTTTTATTATAAAACATCTTAAAACCTAAGTGCTTTTCAATATGTTTATATGTTGCAGCTAAATGATGTTTCTTGACTTTCATTAATAAATGATACCTCCAATTATTATTAATTTTTTCAATAGGAGCTATGCTGGGACCAAGAATAATGAATTGTTTAGAATTATTATTTAATTTCTTTTTAATACTATGTGCTTTTAATTTAATACTATTTTTATCTCTACCAGTAATCACTATTCTAATGAGCTTGCAAAATGGAGGATAATTTAATGTTTCTCTATCTGCTAGGGATGTATTATAATAATGATCAATATTTAATTGCGATGCCATTTGGATAAAGATATTATCTGGATTCCATGATTGAATAATTGCATTACTTTCTTTATCACTTCGACCTGCTCTTCCACATACTTGATATAGTAATTGAAATGTCCGTTCGCCTGATCGGAAATCTGGTATATATAGACTGGTATCTCCATTAATAACCCCAACTAATGTTACATCTTTAAAGTCTAATCCTTTAGATACCATTTGTGTCCCCAGCAATACATCATATTTATGATTTGAAAAATCTTGGAGTATTTTTTTATAATTTTTATAATTTTTCATAGTATCAAAATCCATTCTTGCAATACGAATTTCTGGAAATAATTTTTGAATCTCAAACTCAATTTTTTGTGTACCTGTACCAATAAAATTAATGTGTTGACTATGGCATATATTGCATTCACTAATATTTGAATAGGTAGATGAACAATAATGGCAAACTAAATCTCCATTTGCATGATATGTTAAGCTAATAGAACAATTACTACATAATAATACTTCTCCACAATCCTCACATCTGCAAATTGTTGAAAATCCTCTTCTATTATGCAGAATAATTATTTGCTCACTATTCTTAAAACATCTTTTCATATTTTCAACCAGCTCATAACTGAAATCATACGAAAATCTATTCCTTCCTTTTTTCATATCAATAATATTAATTGATGGATAACTTGCATTTTGATATCTAGAATCAATTTTAAGTAATGTCATATTTTTATTACTCGCATGATAATATGATTCTACTGATGGCGTAGCACTACCTAAAAGAATAGTAGAATTAGAATATTTTGCCCTAATCATTCCTACATCTCGAGCATGATATTTAAATGAAGATGATTCCTGTTTATATGATGGGTCATGTTCTTCATCAACAATAATAAGACCTAAATTAGAAATTGGAGTAAAAATTGCACTACGTGCACCAATAATAATAGAATATTTATTGTCATGTAGACCCTGCCATGTTTTATATTTTTCGCGTTGTGTTAACTTACTATGCCATAATCCTACTTTACTCCCGAAAGTATCAATAAATTTCTGAGATAATTGAGGTGTTAAACTAATCTCAGGGACTAGAATAATGACTGCTTTGTTTTGTTGGATTACTTCTGCCGCTAACTTAATATAAACTTCTGTTTTACCGCTACCTGTGATACCATGTAATAAATAAGCTTTATATTCTAGTTTATCAATTGATGATTTTATTTGATTAAATACTAAACTCTGTTTTTCATTAAGATTAATTTTTCTATTGTATTTTGTAAGATGAATAATATCGTCTTCAGAAATAATTGATATTAATTTTTTGTCGTATAATTTCTTGTAAATTTGTCCTGCAGATTGAATTGTATGTGATAATTCGGAAAGAAGCTTTGGTTGTACTTCATTATTCAATAAATTTAAAAATTCTAATTGTTTAGGAGCTTTGGTACCCCAACAATTTATTGCATCTTTCCCCTCTGAAGTAATTTTAAGATATATTTTTTCTTTTGCTTTATAATTATTTTTAAATAAAAGTGGAATTGCAGATTTTAATATAATCCCAATTGGACATATATAATACGTTGAAATCCATATAATTGTTTTCCATAGTTCATTTGGTAATTGCAACTTAGCAATACTATCAATGACTTTGATTTTATTTTTAAATGAAGTGTTATCAACTAATGAAATAACAAAACCATATTCCATTTTATTTCTAAAAGATGCATAAATGCATACACCTTCTTTAATATTTGGACTTAAAGGAAGTGGTATAGAATATATAAATTGCTGATAATTAGCAATTGGAAATGCTATATAAGCGTACATATAATAATTTATAGAATTATTATACTATTGAACAGAGATTTATTCTAATGATGAGACTTTAACTAGAACTTTAGCAGATAATTCATGTCCAAGATGTATTTCAACAGGATGTTTACCCAAATGTTTAATAGGTTCCTCAAGGTGAATTTCTTTTTTATCAACCTTGTATCCTTGTTCTTCTATCGCATCACAAATCATTGCTGATGTAACTGAACCAAACAACTTATCCTCTTCACCAGCCTGCAGTTCAAATTTCAAAGTTAACTTATCTAATTGCTTGGCTAAAGCTTCCAAGTTAGATCTATTAATTGCATCTTTTTTCTCTCTTAATACTACTAGTTTTTTAGTAGATTCAATATTTTTATCTGTCGCAAGTTGTGCTAATCCTTTAGGAAATAAATAATTTCTTGCATAGCCTTTCTTAACTGATATTATATCGCCAATTTCTCCAAGTGATTCAATATTTTCATTTAAAATGATTTTCATTATAACTCCAGTTTAATTTTTTCTAGGATCATTTGAATAAGGTAATAATGCAATATTTCTAGCTTTTTTAATTTCTCTAGTTAACATTCTCTGATATCTTGCAGAAACACCTGTAACATGTGCTGGTATAATTTTACCTTGTTCAGTAGTGAATTTTTTTAAAAATTTATATTCTTTATAATCAATTTTATCAATTAACTCACAATCTTCCTTAAATGGACATATCTTTTTTGAATTTATAAATGACATTTACTCTTCCTCCTTTGTACTTTTATCAGATTGTTTATCATCTTCTGATGCTACAGCTGCTTGATCCTCTGAATCATCTTCTGATGCTACAGCTGCTTGATCCTCTGAATCATCTTCTGATGCTACAGCTGCTTGATCCTCTGAATCATCTTCTGATGCTACAGCTGCTTGATCCTCTGAATCATCTTCTGATGCTACAGCTGCTTGATCCTCTGAATCATCTTCTGATACCACGACAGCTACATCATCACCCTGAACATTAGGTTCTTCATCCATTGTTTTTTCAGGCTCTTTTGATGGTTCATCATTATTTTCTACTGCTTCTACCTTTTTATCACTGCTGTCTTCTGCTTTAGACTTCTCTTGACTAGAAGATGGAGGGCTGTCACCCGTAATTTGCTCTTCTAAGCTTATCCTTTGCTCACGTAATTTTTCATCATCAATTCTTGTAGTTAAATATGCTAATATATTAGGATTATGCTCTAATTCCATATTAAATTTTGCATTTCCTGAACCATCACCACTAAATTGCACAAGAATATATGTACCATATCTTTGTTTATCAATTTCATAAGCTAGTTTCTTTTTTCCCCAGATATCTAAAAAAGAAGATGCTCCTCCAGTTTTCTTAAGGATTTTATCAACAGATAAAACCATCTCTTTAATTCTTCCGCCATCTAATGCAGGGTGTATTATATATAATGTTTCATAATAATTCATTTAAACTCCGTTTCCTTTCTAAAATAAAAATGGTGCAGCAACTAATGACACAACAGACATTAGTTTGATTAATATATTTAATGATGGACCTGAAGTATCTTTAAATGGATCCCCAACAGTATCACCTACAACTGCTGCTTTATGAGGATCAGATCCTTTCCCATATTCTGTACCGTTAATTTCAATTCCTTCTTCAATCATTTTTTTTGCATTATCCCATGCACCGCCTGCATTGGATTGAAAAATTGCCATAGCAACTCCACTTACAGTTACTCCAGCTAATAATCCTCCAAGTCCCTCTGGTCCCATTAATAATCCTATGATTACTGGAGATACAATAGCCAATAGTCCTGGTAACATCATTTCTTTAATAGCTGCTTGAGTTGATATTTCTACACATTTACCATGTTCTGCTTTATCAAGACCTGCTTCATATGTTTTTTTATCTTCATCTGACCAAGATGATTCATCTCCTTTATTCATTACTTCTAATGCCGCTTTTAATTCTGGAATATCTCTAAATTGTCTTCTTACTTCTTCAATCATGGACATCGCGGCTCTTCCAACAGCACCCATGGCTAATGATGAGAATAAAAATGGTAGCATTGCACCAATAAATAATGCTGCCATCACAATTGGCTCTGATATATTAATTGATAGCCCTACTGATTCCCATGGGATGGGAGTATCTGCAGAAAGTGCTTCTGCATTAGCTGCTTTTCTACCGGCTTCTACTACTTGACTAAATGCTGCAAATAATGCAAGTGTAGTAAGCGCTGCTGATCCAATTGCAAAGCCCTTCCCAATTGCTGCCGTAGTATTCCCAACTGCATCTAATTTATCTGTTCTCTCACGAACCTCTGGAGGTAATTCTGCCATTTCAGCTATACCACCAGCATTATCAGATATTGGTCCATATGCATCTACTGCTAACTGAATCCCTGTATTAGCTAACATGCCAAGAGCTGCCATAGCAATACCATATAAACCAGCAAACGAATGTGCTCCAACAATTGCAATAGCTATAATAATCATTGGTAAAAATGTTGATTGCATACCAACACCAAGCCCAGCTATAATATTGGTAGCTGCTCCTGTAATAGATTGATTTGCAACAGATTTAACAGGTCCTGTACCAGTGCCTGTATAATGCTCTGTTATTAAACCAATAGATAAACCTGCTCCCAACCCAAATAGAGTCGCAAAAAATATACCAAGGGCATCATAATTATTTCCAAAAATAGTACTGCCAATAACACAATCAATTAAAAAATACATTGCTACAACCATTATCGCAGATGAACCAAATTCTCCAATATTTAATCCTTTTTGAGGATCTCCACCTTCTTTAACAGAAACCATGAATGTACCAATAATTGAAACTATAATCCCAGCTCCTGCAATAAATAAAGGTAATAATACAAAATTTATATTACCTTCACTTACAGCCCAACCTAATACCATTGAGCCAATTATTGCACCTACATATGATTCAAAAAGATCTGCCCCCATGCCTGCAACATCACCAACATTGTCACCAACATTATCAGCAATAGTTGCTGGATTTAGTGGATGATCCTCAGGAATACCAGCTTCTACTTTACCAACAAGATCAGCACCCACATCAGCTGCTTTAGTATAAATACCACCTCCAACACGAGCAAATAATGCAATAGATGAAGCTCCCAATGAAAAACCAGTTAATGCTTGAATTAATGCACCATATTTTATCTCTTCAGCAACTACAAATGCTCCTGAAATTTGATATATCATAAATAATCCAGTTACACCTAACACTCCAAGGCCAACAACACTTAAACCCATAACAGAACCACCTGTAAATGCAACATTTAATGCTTTTGCTAATCCTGTTTGAGCGGCATGAGTTGTTCTATTATTTGCTTTCGTTGCTACTCGCATACCTAAAAATCCCGCTAAACCAGAAGCCAATGCACCAACTAAAAACGATATCGAAATTAACCATGCTGGTTGAGTGATATAATTAGGGTCTTGATTAAGGGCGGTCTGTTCTCCATAATATGCTAAGCCTCCTAATAAACCAGCAACAATGATAACAAATACTGCAAGCACACGATATTCAGCTTTCAAAAATGCCATCGCACCATCTGCAATATGTTTGCCTATTTTAACCATCCGATCATTCCCTTGATCTTGGGCATTAATCCAGCTTGTTTTCCAAAAAGCATACAGCATTGCTAAGACACCTGCTCCTAATACATATATTAATTGATTCATTTAGTACAATCCCTTAATTAAATTTATTCATTGTTTTTTCTATTCCATTATCTAGCAAATATTCTAAACCATCTACAGATTTATTAATTACTAAATCTATTTCTTCTTTATATTTTTTTGGAAAGGGTGATAATACATATTTTTCTGAAGGCTTCATATGCAAATCTTCAACAGCAATCCCAAGTCGTAATCGTAAAAATGATTCTGATCGTAATTGATAGATAATATTTTCTATACCTCTGTGCCCCGCTGGTCCACCTTTATCTCTAAATCGTATAGTTCCTAATGTCAAGTCTATATCATCATATATTATAACTAAATCTTCAATCGAAGCTTTATAATAATTCAAAATCTGATTGACTACCAATCCGCTACTATTCATATACGAAGTAGGTTTGACTAAAAATGAATCTCCATGCTGAGCATAAAGGTAATCACCTTTTCCTGCTTTTAATTTCAAAGAACATTTCCTAATTATAGAATCAATAATCCAATAACCAAAATTATGTTTAGTTGTAGAGTATTTATCTCCAGGATTACCTAATCCTACTAAAATCATTATTTATTTACTATCACCACTATCTGCATCATCTTTTTTATCTGCACTATCATCTCCTGTGCTTTCTCCTTCTGCAGATTCTTCTCCTTCTTCACCTTCTTCGCCTTCCATACCTTCTTCTAATTCATCTTCTTCAATTTCAGGTTCAATTTCTAATGCAGCATGAGTTACAGATGCAATCGTAGAATCTGGACTAGTAACTAATGTTAATGTATCATCTAGTATTAAATTTTCAGCTTGAAGACTATCACCAAGATGTAATTCTGTAATATCTACCTCAATAGATTGGGGAATATCCCCTGGTAAGCAAGAAACTTCCAATTCTGTTAATGGCGTGCTAATTACTCCACCATCTTCTTTTACCCCTATACATTCTCCTATAATCACTAATGGTACTTTAATATTAATCGCTACATCCATATTCACGCCATATAAATCAATATGCTGTACAGCATCAGTTACTGGATGATATTGTACTGATTTAAAAATCACATCACGCAATTTACCATCCACACTTACTTTAAAAATCTGCGCTCCTGATTTAATTGCTTCTCTTAATTCAGATACATTCATTTTAAATAAAATACTTTCTTTAGAATCATGTGAGTAGTAGACTCCAGGGATACCTTCGGCATGCCTTAAATGTTTAGCTTTTTCAAATAATTCACGTTTTTCAATTTCTATTTTATACTCTTTAGCCATTCAATTTACTCCTTAAACATTGAGCTCAATGATGTTCCATCAACAACTCTTTTAATTGCTTCTCCAAATACATTTGATACAGAAATAATTTCTAGCTTATCAAAATATTTATCTGGGCTTAAACTTATAGTATCACATAAAATCACTTTATTAATTTCAGACTTTTTCAACCTATCAATTGCTGGGCCCGATAACACTGGATGGGTGGCAATTGCAGATACAGAAAGTGCACCGTTTTCTATAGCTGTATCTGCAGCATTACAAATTGTTCCAGCAGTATCAATCATATCATCAATAATTAACACGTGTTTATTATTTAAATCACCTACTAAATTAGCAACTTTAGCTTCATTAGCTTTTGGTCGTCTTTTGTCAATTAATGCAAAACTTACATTTAAACGTTTAGCATATGCTTGGCTCATCTTGGCACTGCCAACATCTGGAGCCAGAACACAACCTGACTGTTCATCTAAATTAAATTTTTTCAATCTATCCATTAATGCAATACTCGAATACAAATGATCGAAAGGGACATTTGCAAACCCTTGAATTTGTGGAGAGTGTAAATCCATTGTTATAATTCTATCGACACCTCCAACAGACAATAAATCAATTAATAATCTAGATGAGATTGGAACTCGCGGTTTATCTTTTCGATCCTGCCTCCCATAGCCAAAATAAGGTACAACTGCGATTACTTTTTTTGCTGAAGCACGTCTTGCAGCATCTAACATTAATAATAATTCTAATATATTTTCTGCTGGAGGATTAGTTGATTGTATAATAAATACTTCTTCATTACGGATATTTTCATCAAAGGCAACATATAGTTCCCCATCACTAAATTTCCGCAAATCAACTTTACCTAATGGAATACCTAAATACTTAGCTACACCTTCTGCAAATTGAGTGTTTGAATTTCCTGTAAATATTTTCATAATCTATGTTTGCTGGGGGATAGGGAGTCGAACCCCAATCCCATGGACCAAAACCATGTGTCCTACCATTGAACGATCCCCCAAAGTTATTTCATTCATACTATCGGAGAAGTAATATACGTTCTGTAAGATGGGAATAATTTAGAAGCATCAATAGCTTCCTCTTTATTAACGAATATCCCATACACAGTCGAGCCACTTCCCGACAGACCAGCATATAATACCTTTCTTGATATTAATTGTTTTTTCACTGCACCGATCTTTGGATATGTTGAGAAAACAACATTTTCAAAATCATTTTTCAATAATTTCCAATTTACTTGGTTATTAGAGTCGAGGAATTTATTATAGGTTTTTGGCACTTCCAAACCTTTTTTTAATGACTGAAATGCCCATTTAGTCTCTATATGTATTTCAGGATATACTAATAATATAGTGAATTGAGATAATTTAGTACTGTGCAATGGTGTTAGAATTTCTCCTTTCCCTTCAATATATTGTATCCCGCCATTAATAAAAAATGGAACATCACTACCAATATTGGCCGCAATTTCAATTAATTCATCATTTGTTAATTGTATGTCCCACAAATCATTTAATGCTTTTAAAACAACTGCAGCATTACTGCTTCCTCCCCCTAGGCCTGAACCAACTGGAATATTTTTAACTAAATGAATTGAATACTCTTGATTATTCCTGTATAATGATTGTATTGCATGATATGCTTTTGAAATTGTATTGTCTTTGAGGTTCTCTATAGAGTCATCATTAGATGTTAATTGGAATGATTGTGATTTCTTAAAAATAATCATATCAGATAGATTTAGTTCTACAAAAATGCTGTCTAAATTATGAAACCCATCATCACGTTTATGTAATACCTGTAACCCTAAATTGAGCTTACAATGGGATTGGTATTGTAACGTTAAGTTTTTTTCCATGAATCCCGCAATGTACTTGTTCTATTGAAAATTAATTTATCTTTTGTAGAATTTGAATCAACATAAAAATATCCCATTCTTAAAAATTGATAATGAACATCTAAATTGATATTAGATAAGCTCGGCTCAAGTTTGCAATTTTTTAAAATTGATAGAGATGATGAATTAATGGCATCAGTAAAATTATTAATTTTTTTGGAATTGAGAGGGTTTTCTACATTAAATAATCTATCATACAATCTAACTTCAGCATCTATTGCATGTTGAGTAGAGACCCAGTGTAAAGTCCCTCTGACTTTTCGCCCATCATTAGTCCATCCTCCTTTTGATTTAGGATCATAAGTACAGTGTACTGCAATAACTTCTCCGGCATCATTTTTAACAACTTCTGTGCAAGTAATGTAATATGCATGTTTAAGACGTACTTCTTTACCTATGCTAAGTCTAAAGTATTTCTTTGGTGCATCCTCCATAAAATCAGAACGTTCAATCCATAGTTCTTTTGAGAATGGGAGAACTCGTGTTCCATCCAATTCATTTTCAGGGTTATTTTCAGCAGATAATTCTTCAACCTTATCATCTGGATAGTTATCAATAATTAATTTAATAGGATTAAGAACTGCCATAACTCGTAATGCTTTTTTATTTAAATCTTCCCGCACACAGTATTCCAATAATGCATAATCAATAATACTATCCCTTTTGGCAACCCCAATTTTATTACAAAATATTTTAATAGATTCCGGAGAATAGCCACGTCTTTTAAAACCGGATATAGTTGGCATTCTAGGATCATCCCAACCATCAACATAATTATTATCAATTAATTCTTTTAACTTACGCTTACTCATCACTGTATAGCTTAAATCTAATCGAGCAAATTCAATTTGCTGAGGGTGGTGAATATCTAATTGACTGAGATACCAATCATATAGAGGCCTATGATCTTCAAATTCTAATGTGCAAATTGAATGTGTAATTTTTTCAATTGAATCTTCTAATCCATGTGCCCAATCATACATTGGGTATATACACCATTTATTATCAGTTCTATGATGCGATGTATGTATAATTCTATACATAATTGGATCACGTAAATTTAAGTTAGGGGCATTCATATTAATTTTAGCTCGTAATACTTTTTCCCCATCACCGTATTTACCTGCTTTCATATTTTCAAAAAGCATTATATTTTCTTCAACACTTCTATCACGGTTTGGGCTGTTTTCTCCTGGTTTGTTAAGAGTTCCTCTATTGATTTTGATTAATTCTGCAGATTGATCATCAACATAAGCTTTCCTATTTTTAATTAAAATTAAAGCATATTCATAAAATTGTTCAAAATAATCTGATGCATACAATATATTATCTTGAATATTAAAACCCAACCATTTGATATCACTTATAATTGATTGTACATATTCATCACTTTCTTTTAATGGGTTCGTATCATCAAACCGAAGATTACAATGACCTTGAAATTTTTCTGCTATTCCAAAATTCAGACATATTGATTTTGCATGCCCAATATGTAAAAACCCATTAGGTTCTGGCGGAAATCGAGTATTGATTTTAGAATTATATTTATTAGACTTTAAATCAGCATCAATAATATCATGAATAAAATTTGATAAATTATCATTATCCATATTTAAGAGCCTTATTTAATCTAGCTAATGTTTTTTCTTTACCTAATATTTTAATAATTAATCCAATATCTGGACCATGTACATCACCCCAAAGAGCTAGCCTAATTGGGAAAAAAAGTTCTTTACCTTTCACATGAATCTCCATTGATAAATTAGATATAATTTCTTTAATCTCAGATTCTTCAATATTATTCAAAACAGCTACTTGCTCCAATAGTAAAGAAAATAATCGTTTTGATTGTTTATCTAATAGCAAGTCGCGATATTCTACATTATATGATGGATCCACAAAGAATGGAGTTGTTTGCTCTACCATATCAGCAATTGTATGGGAACGTTGTTTGGCAAAATTAATGATCTTAATAAAATCAGTATTATCTTCAATAGTAAAATTATGTTTCTCAAATATTATTTTACATAATGAAACAATAGATTCAGCTTGAATATCTTTTAAATATTCTCCATTCATCCAATTAAGTTTATTAATATCAAATACAGCTCCAGATTTTTGGATATTTTTAATATTAAATTGTTCTATTAATTCATTAATTGAGAATATCTCATTATTATTTTTAGGATTCCAACCAAGTAATGCGATGAAATTAATAAGAGCCTCAGGTAAGTACCCTTCATTTAGAAATTCATCAACTGATACATGCCCCTGTCTCTTAGATAATTTAGATTTATCAGGGTTCAATAATAATGGGAGATGAATAAATACCGGTAATTCCCATTGAAAATAATCATATAATACAACATGAATAGGTGTGGATGGCAACCATTCTTCTCCTCTAATAACATGGCTGATATCCATATCGTGATCATCTATAACATTTGCTAAATGATACGTTGGGAATTGATCTGTTTTTAATATTACAGGGTCATCAATGAGTGATAAATCAAACTTAATATCACCTCTAATTTCATCTTTTACAGTTAATTCATTATTTGGAATTTTTAATCTTACATGGTAGGATGTATCGATTAATTGCTCTTTATTATAACTCTTATCCCTATACTGCAAAAAATCATCATCAAAACATGCGTATGCATAATTATTTTCTAATAAATAAGTAACATGTTCATGATAAATGGATAATCTGTTTGATTGAATAAAAAGATTGTCCGTTGAATATTCTGTTGGACCTTTATCAAATATAATTCCACACTTATTAAGTGATTCAATTAAATTATCAATAGCTCCATCAACTTTTCGCGATTGATCTGTATCTTCAATACGTAATACTAAATTGCCTTTATGTTGCTTAGCAAATAAATAGTTGTATAATGCCGTGCGTAAACCTCCAACATGTAAATAGCCTGTAGGACTAGGGGCAAATCTTACGTTAATGTTCATGACTATCTTTTTTTAATAACACAATTGCAGATGCCGCGATACCTTCCTCCCTGCCGATTGAACCTAACTTATCCGTGGTAGTAGCCTTAACTGATATTTGATTAATATTTACATGACATGCGTCTGCAATATTTTGTCTCATTTTGGGAATATATTTATTAATATGAGGAGATTGTAAAATAATTGTACAGTCAATATTATTAATAGAATACCCCTCACAATCCATTAATCTTAATACATCATCAAGGAAACTGCTGCTATCTGCTCCTTTCCACTTTAAGTCTGAAGATGGAAAATACGTTCCTAAATCACCTAATGCTAAGGCTCCAAGAATTGCATCACAAATTGCATGAAGTCCTACATCGCCATCACTATGTCCTAATGAACCCTTTAGAGAATTAATTGGAATTTCACATATAACTAATGGGATAGATTCAACAAGTTTATGAACATCATAGCCATGTCCAATTCTAAAATCACTCATTGCTATATGCAGATCATTGCATCACCATATGAATAAAATCGATATTTTTTTGCAATGGCTTCTTTATAGGCACGCATCACTAAATCTTTATTAGAAAATGCTGATACCATCATCATTAAAGTAGATTTAGGTTGATGAAAATTAGTAATTAACTTATCACACATCTTAAATTCATAAGGAGGATAAATGAATTTATCAGTCCAACCCTCTTTAGCAGTAATTTGAAATCCAGCTACTACTACTGTTTCCAATGTCCTCACTGTTGATGTTCCTACTGTAATAATATTTTTTTTCTTTTCCCGAGCATCATTAATAATTGCTGCTGTTTCTGGTGGAACACTAAAATATTCAGAATCCATTTGATGTCTAGTTAAATCTTCAACCATAATTGGTTTGAATGTTCCTAAACCTATATGTAGCGTAACATTGGCAATCTTTACACCTTTAGCCTTTATTTTTTTTAATAATGCATTAGAAAAATGAATTCCTGCTGTTGGTGCAGCAACGGAGCCACGCTCTGTTGCATATACAGTTTGATAGTTTTTTTTATCAGAAGGTATAGGGTCTCGTTTAATATATGGCGGAAGCGGTGACAAGCCATTTTTCTCAATGAACTTATGTAAATTTTCTGTATTATGCTCAAACCGTAATACTCTTCCTCCTGATATAGTATTGTCAATCACATCACACTCAATGCCTTCACCAAAAATCAGTTTATTACCTATTCTAACTTTTCGTGCAGGTTTAACCATCGCTTCCCATAAATCAGATGATAACTCTCGTAATAAAAAAACTTCTACTTTAGATGAAGAGCGATCCTTGGTTGCATATAATCGCGCAGGATATACTTTCGTATTATTTACAACTAAAACATCACCTTTCTTAAAATAATCAACTATATTAGAAAATTTCCTATGAGTAATTGTTTCTTCTTTTGTATCTAATACCATGAGCTTACATCCATCTCGTCTTTGGGATGGATGATCCGCTATTAATTTTTCAGGAACTTCTAATTCAAATTCCGATAAACGAGGGGGTTTTTCTACAGCACCAAAAAACATTTAAATTCCTTTCTAATCAAAAATTTTAGTTTGATTAATATTAGTATTATTTAATCCTAAATATTTATACGTTTTATCTAAAGCAATTCGTCCTCGAGATGTTCGTTGGATGAATCCTTCTTTAATTAAATATGGTTCATAAACTTCTCCAATTGTTTTTGCATCTTCTGAAATGGCTACTCCTAAAGACTCTAGGCCAACTGGTCCTCCATTGAATTTGGAAACTAATGAAAATAAAATACGCCTATCCATTTCATCTAACCCATTCTGGTCAATTTTTAATTTATCTAATGCATCCTGGGCAATGCTATAATCAATATTACCATCAGCATTTACTTGAGCAAAATCTCGAGCCCTTCTAAGTAATCTATTAGCAATCCTTGGAGTGCCGCGTGATCTGCGTGCAATTTCTAGAGCGCCTTTATTATCTATAGCAATATCTAAAATTTTAGAAGAGCGTTTAATAATTTTTTCTAAATCTTCCACATCATAAAAATCAAGCCTTAGAACAACTCCAAAACGATCTCTCATTGGTGAAGTCAAATTACCTAGCTTCGTGGTTGCGCCTACTAATGTAAATGGACTAAGAGTTAATTGGACACTGCGCGCACTTGGGCCTGAATCTAACATTATATCAATTGTATAATCTTCCATTGCTGAATATAGATATTCTTCTACAACACTGGATAATCGATGAACTTCATCAATAAAAAGAACATCTCTATCTGCTAAATTAGTTAAAATGCCTGCTAAATCTCCAGCTTTATCAATGATTGGGCCAGAAGTCATTTTAATATTAACCTTCAACTCTCTCGCAAGTATAGTAGCCAATGTTGTTTTCCCTAAACCTGGTGGACCAAATAATAAAACATGGTCTAATGCTTCTTCTCTTTGCTGTGCAGCTTCAATGTAAACTTTTAAATTTTCTATTGTATCAGTTTGACCAACAAAATCAGAAAATTGTGTGGGCCGCAAGGATTGTGCTAAGTGATCATCTTCATTATTTTTTTCAGGAGACGTAAGTTCATCATTGTTTGAATTTTTATGGGATTCGATCAAAAATTTGTGTTTATCTATCAGATATTAGTTATATAGTTAGCTTTTTAATATACAAAAAAGCTTCACTCGCTTGTCAAGTTATTTATTATTAATAATAAAATTAACTAATTCAGTAGAAATTCGATCTTTACGATCTAATGATAATTCTTTTTTAGAACCATCTTTCGAAAAAATAATTACATGATTAGTATTCACTTCAAAACCTGCATTTTCTTCATTAGCATAATTCAGTACAATATAATCAAGAGCTTTATCTTCCATTTTTTGTTTTGCATTATATTCACCATTTTCTGTTTCTAAGGCAAATCCAATAATCGTTGCATCCGTTTTTCTACTTATATTGCCTATTAAATCTGGTGCCTTGCTAAATTGAATATCTAATATATTATTTTGACGTTTGATTTTATTTGTATAAGGATTAGCAATCGTATAATCAGATACTGCTGCAACCATAAATATATAATCAATAGAACCTATAGAATCCACATAATGATTGAGCGCCTTTTCCATATCTAATGTTGATTCAATGTTCACCATTTCGACTCCTGCGATTGGGTCAATATGTACTGGCCCACTAATCAATGTAACATTTGCTCCTAAATTTTTAACTTCTGAAGCTAATGCATATCCCATTTTCCCACTTGATCTATTTGATAAAAAACGGACTGGATCAATATGCTCTCGAGTTGGTCCTGCTGTAATTAAAATATTTTTATTTTTTAATGGTAATGGCTGTTCAAATATTTCTCGTACTTGGTTAATAATCGAATTTGTATCTGGGAATCGTCCTTCACCCTCATGCAGGCTGGCAAGTTGCCCCTCATCAGGATTCATGACAATTTTCCCCTGTTTTTTTAATATATCTACTGCATTAATAGTTGATTTATTCTGCCACATTCTAAAATTCATAGCTGGCACAAAAATTGTAGGCTGCTCACATATAGATAATAACGTCGATACAACATCATCTGCCACACCACTTGCAGATTTACCTAAAATATTTGCAGTTGCAGGAGCAACAATAATAGCATCCAAATCTATTGCTAAGTTGACATGTTCCAAACCTGTTTCCCCTTTTTTAGATGGGAAAACTTTGGTAATCACCTCATGATTACTTAATGCACTAAATGATGTTTCTCCAACAAAATTTAATGCTGATGGTGTCATTGCAACCTGCACATTAGATCCTTCTTTGCGCAAAAGGCGTAATAAATCACATGCCTTATATGCTGCAATTGACCCAGTAATACATAATAAAATATTTTTATCTTTTAAATTATTCATGTTTAATACAAACCATTAATCCATCACGTATTGGAACTAAAAAGTTATATACTCTATCATCATTATTAATATAATCAGCGGTATCAGCCAATGCTTGAGAATCTATATCTTTTGGATTAATCACACCTCCACTCCATAACATATTATCTAATATAATAATTCCACCTGGCTGTAATAGCTTAATAGATTTTTTATAATATTCACAATAATTTTGTTTATCTGCATCTATAAATACGAAATCATAAGAATCAATTTTTAATTGTTCTAAAGTACTATTTGCTTCTCCTTCAAAAATTTTAATTTTATCTTTATATTGTGAACGATTAAAAAATGAAGATGCTGTTTGCACATGCCGCTCCATTAATTCACAAGTATGAATGACTCCATCTTTTGGTAATACTTCTGCCATCTTCAATGCACTGTAACCTGTAAACATTCCAACTTCTAAAATTTTTTTTGCCTTACTCATTTTAATTAACCCTTGCAAAAAATTACCAACATGACTCCCGGAAATCATTTGAGGAACATCTTCAGTTTGATGAGTATAATCAATTAATTCTTCCAATAATGCAGAGTCCTCATGAGAATGTTCTTTACAATATACTAATATGTCTTCTGAAAGAAATTTCATTTACTTAATAGCTCTAATAGTTTTCCTGACTGGCTAAGTTCAAATAAATTATTAAAACCACCAATAGATTTATTATTAATAATAATTTGTGGCACTGACATTCCACCAGTAATTTTAAATAATTGTTCTCTAGTCATGCCTATTTCTTCAATATTAATTTCTTCGAATTCAATGTTTTTTTCTTCCAATAGTCTCTTTGAAGATACGCAGGACGGGCACCATGATGTCGAATATATTTTAACCATTTTAATTCCCCTTAATGCTTGGTAATTTAAGAACGTAAATCTAATTTCAATATTAATTATTTAGGAGAAAAAATGTTATTAGAAGTTGGAAATAATGCGCCAGATTTTAATTTGCCCAATCAAAATGATCAAACGATATCCTTATCAGACTTAAAAGGCCAGAAAATTATTATCTGGTTTTATCCTAAAGCCAATACCCCTGGCTGAATAATTGAAGGTAAAGGATTCCGTGATGAATTCAAAAAATTTGAAGATCAAAATATTATAATATTAGGTGTGTCAGCTGATCCAGTTAATAAACAAAAAAAATTCTGTGACAAACAAAATTTTCCTTATGACCTATTATCTGATGAATCACATGCAATGTTAGAAGCTTATGGTGTATGGGGAAAGAAAAAATTCATGGGCAGAGAATATATGGGTATTTCTCGCATTACATATATAATTGATGAAGATGGAAAAATTGAGCATGTTATTGAAAAAGTAAAAACAATGTCACATGCAAAGGATATACTAAATCTTCTTAATGAATAATTATTTATACAGAATCAGAAATTGCACTGGTAATAGAGTCAATGCTGATTCGCTTTTGCTCCATAGTATCACGATCTCTAAGAGTTACCGTATTATCAGTTAATGTATCATAATCTACAGTAATTCCAAATGGAGTTCCTGCCTCATCTTGCCTTCGGTACCGTTTACCTATTGACCCACCTGCATCGTAGAATGTGCTGAATTTATTTTTTAAATCATCTGTGATTTTTTTAGCAATTTCTGGCATTCCTTCTTTATTAAATAAAGGAAAGATGGCTGCAGTAATTGGAGCAATTTTGGGGTCAAACTTCATCACATTTCGTTTTTCACCATTCACTTCTTCTTGTGTAAAAGAGTCTGCTAAAATAGTAAGAACTGCTCTATCAACACCCGCAGATGATTCAACCACTGCTGGCACAATATGTTCATTATTTGCTTGATCAAAATATGTAAGTTTCTTATTACTGTGTTTCATGTGTTGATCTAAATCATAGGTACCTCGATCTGCAATACCTTCAAGTTCAGACCAGCCAAAATCAAATTGATACTCAACATCAAAACATGCGCTAGAATAATGAGCCAATTCATCTGGTCCATGGGGCCGTAAACGTAATTTATTTTCTGTTACCCCAAGTGATTTAAACCATTCCAAACGTTCATTAGACCAATATTCTAGCCATTTACCCGTTTCACCAGATTTGCAGAAAAACTCCATCTCCATTTGTTCAAATTCACGAGTTCTAAAAATAAAATTGCCTGTAGTAATTTCATTTCTAAATGCTTTCCCAATTTGCGCAATTCCAAATGGAAGTTTTTGTCTTGATGTTCCTTGTACATTTAAAAAGTTAACAAAAATACCCTGAGCAGTTTCTGGCCTTAGATAAACAACAGAACTAGAATCGGAAACTGGACCAACATGTGTTTTAAACATTAAATTGAACTGTCTGACTTTTGTCCAATCGCCTTTAGCATTGGTGTGGGGATCAATCACTTTACAATTTTTTAAAATCTCATCACTAGTGTTTTCATTATCTAATAGAAAAGCTACAATAGCTTGATATTTTTCTTCATCATCTTTATAGGAAGATTTACTATCCATAGAATCAACCAATTGATCAATCACACCCTGATCTTGATCTTCTAGTAAATGATCTACACGATATCTCTTCTTTGATTCTTTATTATCAACTAAGGGATCATGAAAATTTTCGACATGGCCACTTGCTTCCCAAACACCAGGATGCATTAATATTGCTGCATCCATTCCAACAATATTATCTCTTGAAGTAACCATTGATTTCCACCAGAGATTTTTCACATTCCTCTTCAATTCAATACCCAGTGGTCCATAGTCCCAAGTAGAACCAAGGCCACCATAAATTTCACTACTTTGAAAAATAAATCCTCGCTGTTTAGAAATAGAGGTTAAGACTTCTATGATTTTTTGTTTATTATCTTTTGCCATGTTATTTTTTCTGAGATTTTTGATTTATTAGTTCTTCAGCTTCTTCTAAACTAATATCTTCAGAACTTACGCCCTTAGGAATACTTACATTAACTTTACCAAGCTGAATATAATCACCTCTATTAAATCTACCTTTTTTCACTACTATATCACTACCTTTAAATTTTTTCACTACAGAGGGATCTGATTTTAGAAGTGTAATAGCTTCTTCTTCAGATAATTCTAATAAATTTTTATCTTTTGGAACTGATCGTGTTAATTTTCCGCATCTTATATATGGTCCAAACTTTCCATTATCTACCATAATATTATCACCTTCAAAATCGCCAATTGATTGAGGTAATGTAATTAATCTACTCGCAATTTCCGGGGTAATATCCTCTTCTGTCATCCCGGGGAGAAGTCCTTTATTCTTTTTCTCACAGTTTAGATATATACCAAATTTTCCGTTCTTTAAATAAATAGGTTCTTTTGTCTCTGGATGAATACCTACTTCTTTATCACCTTTTAATTTATCTGCTAATTGTTTATTAACAATATCAATATCAAATTCACTTGGAGGTAAAGATTCATCAATAGTAACTCTCTTGTCACCTAATTGTGCATATATACCATATCGTCCAATTTTAACATCAATAATTTTATCATTTTCAGTAATACTCAGGATGGTTCGGGATATGTTTTTGTCAAACTCTTGATCTAATTTATCTTTTAAACCCTGTTCATCTTTCCCAAAGTAAACTTGCTTTAAATATTCTGTTTTATGTAAAACACCATCTGCAATACTATCTAAATTATCTTCCATCTGTGCAGTATATTTTAAATTGACTAAATCATCAAAGTATTTCTCTAAAAAATTAACAATAGCATAGCCTGTAAATGTTGGGATAAGTGTTGATTTTCCTTCTCTATTCACGTATCCTTTATCAATAATTTTTTTCATAATACTCGCATATGTTGATGGTCTGCCAATGCCTAATTTTTCTAACTCTTTTACCAATGATGCTTCAGTATATCGATGAATTGGCTTAGTAAAATGTTGTTTTGGCAATAGTGTATTACATGTCGTTGAGTCCCCTTTATTTAAATTAGGGAGAACATTTTCTTTATCATCTGCATCATTTTCTTTGTAGTCTTTACTTTCAACATATGCTTTTAGAAATCCATCAAACGTAATCACTTTCCCTTTTGACTCAAAGACATGTTCATTATCTGATATATGCATTGTAGTATTTTCAAGCTTGGCAGATTTCATTTGACAAGCCATGGTTCGTTTCCAAATTAATTTATATAATTTCAATTCTAAATCATTAACCTGCCCGGTTAGTTCATCTGGGTGTTTAAATGTAGAGCCACTTGGTCGAATAGCTTCATGTGCTTCCTGTGCATTCTTTGCTTTTGTTTTATAAATTCTTGGGGAATCTGGTAAATACTCATCACCATAACGTTTTTTGATTTCTGTTCTACATGCATTTAATGCTTCAGATGATAAGTTAATAGAATCAGTACGCATATATGTAATGAAACCATTTTCATATAATTTTTGCGCAACACTCATTACCTGTGTAGCATTTAAATTTAATTTTCTGATACCTTCTTGCTGTAAAGTTGATGTAATAAATGGAGGATATGGATGTTGCATAACTGGTTTTGTTTCAAGAAATGCAACTGACCAATCATTCCCTTTAATTAAATTTGATAAATCTTCCGATTTATTTTTATCTAACAAGATAATATTATCTTTTAATAATTTCCCCGTTTCTTTATTAAATGAACTACCCGTAGCAACAGGATTGTTATTAATAGTAATGAGATTCGCAGTGAAATTAGTATCTGATGCAGTAAATTCTCCCTGCAAACTCCAATATTCATTTTCAACAAATTTAGCTCTGAGCTTTTCTCTATCAACCAGTATCTTAATAGCAGGACTCTGTACTCTCCCAGCTGATAATCCACCTTTAACATTGAACCATAATGTTTTTGATACTAGAAATCCAAATAATCGATCTAAAATACGTCGCGTTTCTTGTGCAGAAAATAAATCTAAGTCAATATCTCGGAGGTTATTAAAAGATTCTAGAATAGCTGATTTTGTAATTTCATTAAATACTAATCGTTTTACTGGAACCTTTGGTTTTAAACATTCAACAATATGCCATGCAATGGCTTCACCCTCTCTATCAGGATCTGTGGCAATATATAGCTCAGAACATGATTGTAATTGTTTTTTAATTTTTTAATAACATCTTTGCTATTATCACTATCTACATATGTTGTTGTAAAATCATTATCTACATCAATTCCAATGTCTTTTGAAGGTAAATCACGTATATGACCAACTGATGATTCAACTACATATTGATTATCTAAAAATTTGGTTATTGTTTTAATTTTAGATGGTGATTCAACAATAATCATACGTTTTTGTGTGCTATTCATAGTATAAAAATTTAAAGACTCTTCTCTGGTAAATAACAAGCATTATTATTTTTTTTTATTTTACCCCTATATTTGCAGGTGGATTATACCGGACATATTATAAAGATGCATACAACACATTCATCTCCCATTCAATATGAACTCATGTTTGGAGAAAAATCAGTCTGTATGAATGATTTCATTAAAAAATATATTATTTTAACATATGAAAATGAAATTAGCTGTATTGATTGTGGCAGAAAAACAAATAAATCATTTTCGCAGGGTTTTTGCTATCCTTGTTTTTTAAACTCCCCCTTAGCTTCAGACTGTATTTTCAGACCTGAAAGATGTAGAGCGCATGATACTAGTCA